>DATMMM010000230.1:0-7041 GCA_035569735.1 Allostellaceae bacterium
CAGCCGGGCTTTTTGGGCATGACAACCGAGACGAACACCGAGCCGGACCGCCGAGAGCGCAACCGTACGAAGGTGAATTGGCGTGGCAAGCTGATGACCGCGCGCGGCAGTTTCGATTGCCGCGTCCTCGATCTGTCGCCCGGCGGGGCGCTGGTTCGCTTGATCGCCGCGCTCGACGTCGATGAGCCCGTGACCCTGGTCTTCTCCGAGACCGAGAGCGTCGAAGGCGCCGTGGCGTGGACGCAATCCCGCTACATCGGCATTCGCTTTTCCAAGCGCAGAGAAAAGCCGATCCCCGAGGCGGCCTTGGAAGGGGCGGCGGCGCCGGCCGCGAGCGCGGCGCAGCGCGCGGCGCAACGCCAGGCGGCGCCCGCGGCGCCACCGGTTCCGCCCGCACCGAAGTCCCTGCCGCTGCCGGAGCCTGCATCCACCGCGGTGAGCGCGAGGCCCGCCGCGGCAGTCGTCGAAGCCGCCGCGCGATTCATCGGTACCCGGGTCGACAAAAGCCGGGCGAGCATGGTCGCGAGCCAGATCCAGGCCGTGGTCATGGACCGCATCGACGTCGAGCAGGCGACCCGGATGAGCCGCGAGATGCTCGCCAAGGAACTCGAGCCGCTGGTCGCCGAGATCATCGCGGAGCGGAACCTGCAGCTAAACACGCCCGAGCGCGGCGCCGTCATCCGGCACCTGGTCGACGACATGGTGGGCTTCGGCCCGCTGGAACCGCTGCTCGCGGACGAGAGCATCAGCGACATACTCGTCGACGGCCCGAACCGGATCTATGTCGAGCGCGCCGGCAAGCTGGAGCCGACCGAAATCTCCTTCGCCGACGATCAGCATGTCATGAATGTGGCGACGCGCATCGTGACCCTGGTCGGGCGCCGGATCGACGAATCGACGCCGCTGGTCGACGCGCGGTTGCCCGACGGCAGCCGCGTCAACGTCATCATCTCGCCGCTCGCGCTCGACGGGCCGATGATCTCGATCCGGAAATTCAGCAAGCGCCAGATCACGCTCGCCAAGATGGTCGAGCAAGGCAACATCTCGCACGCGATGGCGACCGTGCTCACCGTCGCCGCCAAGGCGCGGCTCAACATCCTGATCTCCGGCGGCACCGGCTCGGGCAAGACCACACTCTTGAACGCGCTCTCGCAGATGATCGATCCGAGCGAGCGCATCATCACGATCGAGGACGCGGCGGAGCTGCAGCTGCAGCAGCCGCGGGTCGGCCGCTTGGAAACGCGCATCCCCAATCTCGAAGGCAAGGGTGCCATCACCATCCGCGACCTCTTCCGCAACGCGCTGCGCATGCGCCCCGACCGGATCATCGTCGGCGAGATTCGCGGCTCCGAGAGCATGGACATGCTGCAGGCCATGAACAGCGGCCATGACGGATCGCTGGGCACCATCCACGCCAGCGGTCCGCGCGAGGCGTTGACCCGCATCGAGAACCTCCTCGAGATGAGCGGCGTCAACCTGCCGACGAAGGCGGCGCGCGCACAGATCGCGAGCGCCCTCGACATGATCGTCCAGGTGAGCCGGATGTCCGACGGCAAGCGCCGGGTGACCGCCATCGTGGAGGTGATCGGCATGGAGGGCGACGTCATCACCACCCAGGACCTGTTCACCTACCACTTCGAGCGCCTGACCTCCGACGGGCAACTTAAGGGCAGCTTCACCCCGTCGATGCTTTCGCCGCATTTCCTGCCAAAAGCGGAGTATGTCGGCTTGAGCCGCGAGCTGATGCGCGCCGTGAGCCTCGAGGCCCCGGAAACCCGGTAGCCCCCGCGCTTCACCCTGCCGCTTGGTTGGCTGGGTTTCGGCCACCAGCCGGCACCGCTCGCCGTCGGAAAATGCCGCCGCGGTCTTGGTGTTGCCAGGCGGTTCTCATTAGAATGTATCTGACGCCGTTCGCGGTGATCTGCGAGCTCGCGAGCTTGATCCTCGATCGGCTCCGGCAATGTTTCAATTATTCTTGGCAGAGGTGTCCATCATGACGGGGATCGACGGATTGTTCTTGCGGACCGCGGTGGTCTACGCGCTCGCGGGCATGGCGCTGGGGATCTTCATGGCGATGTCGGATGATCACTCGCAGATGCCGACGCACGCGCACATGAACCTGCTGGGCTGGGCGTCCATGGCGCTCTATGCGGTGGTCTATCGCGTGTGGCCGGAGACGGCCCGCTCGCCGCTCGCCACCTGGCACTTCTGGATCGCCAATCTTGGTACGCTGGTGGCCGTTGGGGGAGTGGCGGGCATCATGGCGGGTCATGAGGAGACGTTCGGCCCGGTCGCGGGTATCGGTTCGATCCTCGCGCTGGTCGGCATGCTGCTCTTCGCCGTGATCGTCTACACCCGCGTCGGCTTGACGCGGCCGCTCGCCGGCCGCGCCGAGCCGCTGGGCGCCGCCGACTGATCGCCGACGGCCCGGAGCAGATCTTGCTCCGGGCCGGTTTCTCTCCTCAGGGGTGCATGCGGCCGCCCTGATGGCCGCAATAGGGCATAACCCCCTCGTAGGCGGCGGTTGGTTGCATCCGGCCAGCGTGGAAAGACCCACGATCGGCAAGCAGAGCACCATGCGCGACATGGCACACTCCCTAGGGAATACCGGACTCAGAAGTTGAGCGTGCCCGCGCAGGATCAAGGTCGCGCCCCCGACATAACACGGTCGCGACCGGCGGAGTCCCCTGACGCGCCGGTTCGAGCCTAACCTCCTCTCGACAGAATTAGCCGGCTGTTAACCATCATCGGCGACGATCCAGGGTCTGCCATGCGCGGGCAGGCGCGAGGGGGAACTCCATGGCAAGAGCAAAATCAAAGACCGTCGCGAGCCCGGAGCGGCCGCTCGGCGCGCTGGAGCGGCGACGTGCGCTGCGCAAGCGTGTGCTGTGGTCCGCGCAGGTCGAAGCCGAGCAGCGGCTCATCGGCTGCGCGGTGCTCGACGTTTCCCTCGGGGGTGCCCGGGTGCGGCTCGACGAAGGCGCGCTGCCGCGGGGTCCGCTCGCGCTCGCCCTGAGCCGCTTCGGGACTTTCCAGGCCGAGGTGGTCTGGACGCGGGACCGCGTCTTGGGTTTGCGGTTCCTGGAGTCGGTCGAGCGCATTGCCGACACCATCGGCCGCCAGTTGCCGCTCGCCATGGTCGCTTGACCGCCACCCGCCAGTCCAGAGGACCGGCGGACGCCCACTCGTTCGCGAACTCCCGATGTGTTAAGCATGCCGGCGGGGACGCTACCAGGGGGCACGCATGACTTTGATCACGCGCCGGCGTCTGATTGGAAGCTGCGTTGCCGCAGCCGGGCTCATCGCTGCACCCGCGATCGCAGGCGCGGAAGATCCCATCGTCGCCAAAGGCATTTACTGGAAGCGCGTACCCTGCCAGAAGGACCACGTCTACTCCAAGCACCTCGTGCCGGACCGCTTCTTCCTCGAGGTCTATGCACCGCCCGAGCAGAGCTGGAGCGTGACCTATCCCGCGGAGAGCGGGAACGCTGGCACGCTGACCGCCGCGCCATGGGGAAACGGCGACACCAAATCCGCGCGGCCCGAGACCAATGGCGCCGTCGGCTGCGTGGTCGTCTCCAAGGATCTGAGCGGCGGCACCAACGACAAGACGCTCGGTATTCTCAATCGCTGGCCGCCCAAGAACGTCTATGGCCCGCTGCAGCTGGTTGGCCCCGGGCGGTTCGGATTCTCCGCGAATTTCGCCTTTCCGCCGGGTGCCGTGGGAAACGGCGCCATCTGGATCGCGATCTGGGTCAAAGGCCTCGAAGGGCAGTTCCCGCTGACGCCGTCGGGCTGGCCCTACGCCGGCGTGCCCTCGCCCGAGCCCAGGGATGAGTTCTGAGCGGTCAGGATGGGCAGAGCCCAAGCTTTTAGGAAATTTTTACTAAACTTGTGCCTAATCGGACCCGGGCCGCTCGATATCGAGCGGCGGCGTTCACGCGGGGAACACGGATGGGCATGGAAAACCGGGACCTTGAGGGGTCCGATCCAATCGCGCCCGAGTCTGATATGGCGCGCCTTCGTCTGGACATCGAGCAGCATGAGCGGCTCTTGCAGACGGGCCTCGGGTCGAACGCGCGGAAAATGTTCGAGCACCTTCTGGTCCGAGTGAAGGCTGAGCTGGCCGCGATCGAAGCCGAGGAGACCGCCAGCCAGGCCTTGCTCGCCGAGGCATCCGGGCCACGCTGAGCGCCCGATTCGACGCGCCGTTTCCAAAGCCGCGGTCGAGGCGGTAATGCGCCGCATCCGAATTCCGCTACGTTAGGTGCCCGCCACCGGGCGCTGTCGGCGCCATCCCTGCGCAAAACGCATCCCAGGACACTCCTCCTCCGCACTTGCTTCGGCCGCGCGGCCGTGGCTGGAATTGGCGCGCGTCTCCAAGACCCGCGAGGAACCCTCATGCAAAACCCGAAATATCTCTCGATGAACGGCGAGATCGTGCCGTTCGCCGATGCGAAGATCCATACGCTGACGCCAGGCGTCAAATACGGCACCGGCGTCTTCGAGGGCATCCGCGGATATTGGAACGAGCGGCGCAAGGACATGTATCTCTTCCGGCTGGAAGAGCATCTGAACCGCCTGCATTTCTCGATGAAGGTGATGCGCTTCGAGCATCAGCTCGAGAATCGGCAGATGACGCGGGCGCTGATCGATCTCATCAAGGCGAACGAGCTGCGCGAGGATGTCCACATCCGCCTCCTGGTCTGGCTCGACGGCGAGGGCGACATGAATGCGACGGGGCCGATCGGCTGGTCGATCGCGGCGCTGCCGCGCCCGCCCAGCAAGGCGGTGAGCGAGGGCGTCCACTGCGCGGTCTCCTCGTGGCGCCGGATCAGCGACAACGCCATGCCGGCGCGCGTCAAGGCCACCGCCAACTACAACAACGGCCGGCTTGCGACCCTCCAAGGCCGGATCGACGGCTACGACAACGTCATCATCCTGACGCACCAGGGCCGCGTCTCGGAATCCCCGGGCTCGTGCTTTTTCATGGTCCGCAACGGCGTACCGACCACGCCAGGCGTCAACAGCGACATCCTCGAAAGCGTGACCCGCGCCACCGTGATGCAGATCTTCTCGGAATACCTCGGGCGCGAGACCGTGGAGCGCGACATCGACCGCACCGAGCTCTACGCCGCCGAGGAGACTTTCTTCTGCGGCTCCGGCTACGAGATCCAGCCGATCCTGTCGATCGATCGCCAGCCCGTCGGCACGGGCACCGCGGGCGAGCTCACGCGCGCGCTGCAGCAGAAATACTTCGCGCTGGTGCGCGGCGAGACCGGCGATCACCCGGAGTGGCGCACGCCGGTCTATCTCAAGAACGAATGAGCTGAGCCCGGCGCGGGCTCCAGAGCGAGCCGCCGGATCCAGGCACCGGCTAACCGCAGGCGATCTGCTGCTGGATCATGCGGCAGGTGAGCGTGCGCCCGGTCGGCGACTCGACTTGGACGGGCGGGGCGAGTTGACCGCTCATGCAGCTTTGGTAATCGGCATCGGAGGTCGCGATGACGTTTCCGAAGCCGCCCGCGGGAGCCGGCATGGAGAGGGCGCGCTGGCGGATGCCTTCGCACTGCTTCTGGTTGTCGGCTTGCTCACGCGCGAGGCCCTCGAGCTTGGCGATGCAAGAGGCGAAAGCCTCGCTCCCCGGGGCGAATCCGAGCCCGGAGCAGAGCCGTTCGACACCGTACGCAGCCGAACCGGACCTGCTCTCCTGCGAATTGGGCGCACAGGACGCCAGCGCCAGGACGAGGCTGAGCGCCGCTCCCTGGACAGGGCCAAAGATGCCGGAGTGGTTCATCATGAGGCCCTCGGGGTCTGCCGCGCGTCACCTTGATTTGGCTCGACCCGCCTCGAACTCAAGGTGGTTCCTGGAGCATTTTCCGCCGAAGTGGACGCCGGTTCGGCGCAGAAAATGCGACCGAATCAAAGCATCTGTGATCGCCGCGCGATCAGCGCATTGACCTCCAGGATATCGCTCAGCTCGTGCTTGCGCGAGAGGCGGGCCAAGCCCGCCCGAAGCTTCTTCTCGAAGGCGGGCTGGCGGTCGCCCAGCGCCTCGGGCGAGGTATCCGATAAGGAATAGACCCGGCCGACGATCTCATCCGGGCTGAGCATCCGGCGGCTGATCACGCCATGGCGCTCGAGGCGCGAGAAGACCGAGCGCAGCAGCACCGCTTCATGCGGCTCCAGCTCCGTCCTGCGCCGATGGCGCTCGGCGGCGCGAGCGGGCGCGAAGTCCCGGCGCAACCGGTCGAGGAGCAGGCGCCAATTCGCGCCGGCGCCCTCGATGCGGCGATCGCTGAACAGCACCACCGCTCCGCCGGGCTCGATCAAGCTGTCGAGCGCGATCAGGGTCGCCTCACGGTCCATCCAATGGAATGACCGGCCCATGGTCACGAGCCGGAAGCGGCCGAGCGCGGGACCGAGGTCGTAGGAGCTGCCCTCGACCAGGGTCAGTGTAAGGCCGGCTTCGCGGGCGCGCTCCTTGGCGGCGGCGAGCATCGCCGGCTCCGGATCCACCGCCGTGACGATGGCGCCGAGACGCGCAAAAGCGACCGCGAGCTGTCCCGGGCCGCAGCCGAGGTCGAGCACGCGGTCGCCGGGTCCGAGCCCACAATGCCGCGCCACGAAGTCGATCAGCCGGTCCGGATAGGGCACTCTGTAGCGGGCGTAATATGGTACCGTCGACCGAAACCGATGCGGCTCGAACCGAACCATCACGGGTGATTCCTCGCGTATAGCGTCGCCCCCGAAGCCCTTATCATAGCGGAAGCCGCCGCGATCGAGCCTTCGAGTGGGACGCACGCCTCGTGAAGCCATACGGCTGAGCGCCATGATCAAGAACTTCAGCGATCACGCCGCGAACGAGCGCACTTTTCTCGCCTGGGTGCGTACCGCCATCGCCGTCATGGCATTCGGATTCCTGATCGAGCGCTTTGACCTCTTCTTGCAGATCGCCGCTCCGTCCTTGGCCGGTCGCACGCTGTCACCGGCAGATCAGGAATTCGGCAACATCGTGGGGTTCGCACTGATCGTGCTCGG
>DATMMM010000231.1:0-2470 GCA_035569735.1 Allostellaceae bacterium
GGGCCCTCCAGCTCACGACTTACCCATCCACTGCCCAGATGCTAATTGCTCCTCGATGGCCGCGATCTCCGCCTCGCGCGCGCCTTTCGGGTCGAGCTCGATGCCGCGGTCGACGGCGCGCTTGCCCAGGCGCATCGCGAGGGGCGACGCCTTGAGGATCTCGGCTGCGATCTCCGCCTTGGCGGCATCCAGGTCCAACACGATGCGGGCGACTAACCCCGCCTCGCGCGCCTCCTCGGCGGTCAAGGCGCGGCCGGTGAACATCATGTCCTTCGCCAGGCGCTTGCCGAGGATGCGCGGCAGGCGCTGGGTGGCGCCGACGGTGCCGCGCTGCGCCTCCGGCGTGCGGAACGTCACGTCCGGCGTCGCCACGATGAAATCGCACGCCGCGGAGATCTCGACGCCGGAGCCGATGGCAGCGCCGTGCACGAGCGCCACGCAGGGCATCGGCAGCGCTTCGATCGCTTCATAAGCCGCGAATGCCTTCAGCCGCCGCTCGCGGATCCACTGCTCGCTCTTGCCCTGGCGCTCCTTGAGGTCGGCCCCGCCGCAGAACACCGCGCCGTTGCCGCGCACGAAGACGACGCGAGCATCCTCCTGGATGATTTTTCTTGTAACAGCCAGCAGGGCCTCGCACATCTCGAGGTTGAGCGCATTGCGCACCTCGGGGCGGTCGAGCGCGATCGTCGCGACGCCGCCGGCGAAGGAATATTCGACGGTCATATGGCGCGCTTTTCTCTCAGCTCGGCGATGCGCTCGCGCGAGTAGCCGAGCTCTGTGAGCACCGCGTCGGTGTGTTCGCCTAACGTCGGCGGACGCCCGACCTCGGGGTTGTCCCAGCCGAGGAACTTGTAGGGCACGGCGAGCGCCTTGAATTCGCCCACCCCGGGATAGTCGAAGCTGCCGACCAGCCGCCGCGCGCGCACGTGCGGATCGCCGAGGATCTCGGCGACGTCGTTCACCGGGCCGACCGGCACGTCGAGCTCATCCAGCTTTGCGATCAGGTCGCCGCGGGCGAGGGCGGAGATCTTGTCGGTCAGCACGCGCATGACTTCGTCGCGGCGCTCCACCCGGGCCAGGTTCTCGGGGAACGCGGCGCCCCACTCGCCGATTCCCAGCGCCTTGCACAGCGGCGCCCAGTGCTGATCGCTCGCCGTGATGTGCGCGTATTTGCCGTCCTTGCAGCGGAAGGTGGCCGACGGCACGCGGCCCGGGTGCTCGGTGCCCAGGCGCGGCGGTATCTCGCCGAGCGCGAAGTAGCGCGCCGCCGCCAGGGTGAGCAGCGCGACCTGTCCGTCCAGCATCGAGAAGTCGACCTGGCAGCCCTTCCCTGTGCGGCCGCGTCCCGCAAGCGAGGCCAGGATGGCGATCGCCACCCAGAGTCCGGAAGTGAGGTCAGCGACCGGCAGCCCGGGCTTCACCGGTCCGCCGCCGCGCTCGCCGGTCAGGCTCATGATCCCGCCCATCGCCTGGAACACCGTGTCGTAGCCCTTCTTCTCCCTGTAAGGGCCCGTCTGGCCGAAACCGGTGCACGAGACGTAAATGAGGCGCGGATTCAGCACCGACAAGGAAGCAAAGTCCAGCCCATAGCGGCCGAGCGTGCCGACGGGAAAGTTTTCCACCAGCACGTCGGCCTTCTGCGCCAGCTCGCGGACGAGCTTGCGGCCTTCATCCGAGCGCAGGTTGACCGTGATCGATTCCTTCGAGCGGTTGCAGGCGAAGTAATACGCGCTGTCGCGCGCGAGCTGCGGCTCGAACGTGCGGGTCTCGTCGCCGCTGCCGGGCTGCTCGACCTTGATGACGCGCGCGCCAAGCTCGGCGAGGATCATCGACGCGAATGGGCAGGCGAGCACGCGCGACAGATCGAGGATGGTGGTCCCCTCGAGCGGCCTCATTTCTTGCCCAGTCTTTCGAAGTTCCTCATCCGCAGGTTGACGTCGCGGCCGCGCTCGAGCGCCGCCGGCAGCGGCAGGTCGCGCACCTCGTGGAACAGGCTCTTCGTGTGGGCCATCGCCGGACGGCTTACGGCGGCCACCTTCTGCGCGAGCGCGAGCGCCTCCTTCATCAGCCTCCTGCCCGTCACCACCCGGTTCACCATGCCGAGCTGGAGCGCGCGCTTGGCATCGATCGGCTCGCCGAGGGCCACCAGCTCGAAGGCGGCCTTCGGCCCGACCTGCCGCACCAGATTCGCCATGACGATCGCCGCGACGATGCCGTGGCTTGTCTCCGGATAGCCGATCTTCGCGCTCTGCGCCATGACCGCGAGCTCGCCGGCAATGGCGAGCCCCGCTCCGCCGCCCATCGCCGCGCCGTTGATGGCGGTCACCACCGGCGTGATCATCTTGGAGAACGCCAGATGAAGCTGCATGGTGAGCTCGGCGCGGTTCTCGGCCGCCTTGGGGTCTTTCAGGCCCTTGAACTCCGACAGATCGGCGCCGGCGCAGAATGCGGGTCCCGCGCCCGTAAGCAC
>DATMMM010000232.1:0-6409 GCA_035569735.1 Allostellaceae bacterium
TACTACGCCAAGGTGCTGGCGGGCGACGTGCCGCTCGCGCTCGACATCCTCTCGGATATTTTGCAGCACTCGGTGTTCGACCCCGCGGAACTGGAGCGCGAGCGCCAGGTGATCCTGCAGGAGATCGGCCAGGCCGAGGACACCCCCGACGACATCGTGTTCGACTATTTCCAGGAATGCGCCTTCCCGGATCAGGGCATGGGCCGGCCGGTGCTGGGCCGCGCCGAGATCATCCGGCGGCTCGACCGCGGCACCATCGCGGGCTACATGCACCGGCATTATGGCGGCGCGGGCATGGTCCTGGTCGCCGCCGGCAAGGTCGACCACGACCAGGTGGCCTCGCTCGCCGAGCGGCTCTTCACGGCGCTCCCGGAGGTCGGCGAGACGCGGGTGGAGGCGCCGCGCTACAGGGGCGGCGATCTCCGCAGAGTGCGCGACCTCGAGCAGGTGCACGTCCTACTGGGCTTCCCGGGCCTCGCCTTCGACGATCCCGACTACCACGCGCTCTCCGTGCTCTCGGCGGCATTCGGCGGCGGCATGTCCTCGCGGCTCTTCCAGGAGATCCGCGAGAAGCGCGGTCTGGTCTATTCGATCTATTCCTTCGTCCACGCCTACAGCGACAGCGGCCTCTTCGGCATCTATGCCGGCACCGGCGAGGCGGAGGTGGCGGAGCTGGTGCCCGCGCTCTGCGAGGAGGTGCGCCGGATGCCCGACGGCCTCGACCAGGAGGAGATCCAGCGCGCCCGCGCGCAGCTCAAGGCCGGCTTGCTCATGGGCCTCGAGAGCACCTCGGGGCGCGCCGAGCAGCACGCGCATCATATGCTGCTGTTCGACCGTCCGTTCGACGCGCGCGAGTTCGTGCAGAAGATCGATGCCGTCGATGCCGCCGCGGTGATCCGCGCCGCCCGCCGCATCGGCGCGGGTCCGCTCACCTTGACCGCGCTCGGCCCCATCGAGCGGCTCGAGGATTACCGCCGGGTGATGAGCCGGCTCGCGGCGTGATGGCGGCGCGCGGAAGGGGGGACCCAATGGCGACCGAGATCCTGCGCCTCCCGCGGTTATTCGCAGGCTCGCCGCCGGCCTTGCGCCTCTGGAGCGAGCGCGTCGTGCTGCGCCCGGCCGAGCGCACGGATTTCGACGCCTGGGCCGGGGTGCGCGCGGAATCTCGGCGGTTCCTGACACCCTGGGAGCCGAGCTGGACCTCGGACGCGCTCTCCCGCGGCGCCTTCCGCCGGCGGCTCGCGCGCTATGCCGCCGATTGGCGCGGCGATCAGGGCTACAGCCTCTTCGTGTTCCACCGCGAGGACGGCCAGCTCATGGGCGGCATCGGCCTCACCAACGTGCGGCGCGGCGTCGCCGAGACCGCGAGCCTCGGCTACTGGATGGGCGAGCGCTACGCCGGCCGCGGCTACATGAAGGAGGCGCTCCGCCTCATGCTGGGCTTCGCCTTCGACCGCCTGCACATGCACCGCATCGAGGCCGCCTGCCTCCCCAACAACGACACCAGCCGCCACCTGCTCACCCACTGCGGCTTCCGCGAGGAAGGCTACGCCCGCAAATACCTCTGCATCGACGGCAAATGGCAGGACCACGTGCTGTTCGGGCTGCTGCGCGAGGAGTGGACGGGGCGGTAGGTGCAGATTCAGCTTGAATGCTCGCGGGGTCTAAAATCGACTCTGACCCCGTTTCTTGCGTGCAAATTTGCAATCAGCGGATGTCGCGGAAGTACCAGTTTCGGACATCTGTGCTCGATCGAGCTGCTTTTTTGGTTCGGCAGCAATGAATCAAGACGCAAGGCGCGTGAACGCGCGACAGGCGCCCGCTAGGGCATGAGCCGTGAACGGATCTTGATCTCATGGGTAAGCGTTTCATGGACCGGGCACCTATCGGCAATTTCCATGAGCCGCGCCCGCGCGGCTTCTGACACATCGCCTTCAATCATGATGTCGCGGGTAATTTCTCCGATATTACCTTCCTTGGTTTCGCAATCGGCACAGTCTTCGGCGTGAATCCTGCGGTGGGAAAGGCGCACGGAGAAGCGTTGCGCGGTGATCCCCTTGCGCTCGGCATAGAGGCGCATCGTCATCGAAGTGCAGGCGCCCAGGGCGGCGAGAAGATAGTCATAGGGTCCGGGTCCCGCATCGTCGCCGCCGACAGCGATCGGCTCGCCCGCCATGAGCACGTGGCGACCGGCTCGCACCTGCTGCGCCAATGGCCCGGTCCGCGTCTCGCGCACGTCGACCACGCCTGGCGGCAAGGCTGCCGCCTCCTCTGTGGCCGGCAGGTAGCGCGACGCCCAGGCGGCGATCACGTCGGCAAGGTAGATGGCATCCTCCCGCTTGCGGACGAGATGATCGGCCGTATCGAGCGAGAGAAAGCTCTTGGGATGTCGCGCAGCTGTGAAGATCGCGGTGGCATTTTCGATGCCGACATATTCGTCGCGCGGCGCATGGCACACCAGAAGCGCTTTCTTCATGTTCGCCAAGCCATCGATGAAATTCTGTCCGGCGATGTCGTCGAGGAATTGCTTTGTGATTGTGAAGGTACGACCCGAGAGCGTGACTTCCGCTGTTCCCTTCTCGTTGATTTCCGCCACATCGGCGGCGAAATTGCGCGTGACGTGGGCGGCCGATGACGGCGCACCGATCGTGACAACGCCAGCCGCCTCGGGCAGGTGCGGCGCCGCGGCGAGCATCGCCGCCCCGCCCAAACTATGGCCGATCAGTAGAGACGGCGCTGCGTGGCTCTGCCGCAAGTAACTGGCAGCCGCCAAGAGATCGCGAACATTGGACGAGAAATTGGTATTGGCGAACTCGCCTTCACTGCTGCCGATGCCGGTAAAGTCGAAGCGCAGCACCGCTATATTGCGGGTCGTGAGACCTTCCGCAATCCGCGCGGCAGCGAAGATGTCTTTGCCGCATGTGAAGCAATGGGCGAACAGGGCAAAGGCGCGCGGTTTTGCCGGCACGTCGAGGCGAGCCGCTAGCATGCCTCCGGTAGCACTGGGAAAATTGATTTTCCTCGATTCGAACATGGCGGCTCCTCCTGCGATTTTCAAACGACCACGACAGGCATCAGTCGCGGGCACGGTTGTAGCTTGCGGTAGGGCGTCGCGTCCTCGGCCAGCGGGAACATCTCGTGGAAGGTGAAATCGCTCATGAGCGGAACCTTCCGAGGGAAAGGCGGGGATCAGCGGCGGAAAAAGCACCTTTCCCAAAACGGCGTCAAGCCGGAACGCCGCAGGGGGCAGCGCCGGCCCCGGCGCTTTCCGCGCGGTGGGACACTAGGACGTGGACTCATGAAGGCGTCTCGGAGTGGCTTGCCAGAGTCCGCTTTAGAAAGCGCAAGCGGCTGTCACTCGCGGCAGGCGGCACTTCCGTGCCCAGTTCCGGACATTGAGATCATGCCCGCAAGGCGACTTCTCTCAGCGATTGATCCAAACCGTCATGCCGGGCTCAAGGTCGGTCAGATCTCCTTGCGGATCGAGGCGCAGGCGGAGCGTATTGCGATCGTGATCGCCGACCGCACGCTCGGCCTGCCAGGTCGCGAACACTCCGAGCGGCCGCAGCTCGCTGACGACGGCTCGCAGTGTCTCGCGTGCGCCGTTCCGCGCAACCTCGACTGTCTCTCCCACTGCGAGGCCGCGCAGCTGATCTTCGCGCGCATTGAACGAGAGCCACTGTTTGTCCGTCTCGGCGATCACCAGGACCGGCTGGCCCGCGCGGACGTTCTCGCCGACCTCGGCAACGATCACGCTGACGACGCCGTCGGCGGGAGCCCGCAGGACGGTCTTCTCGAGATGGTGCTCGAGCACGACAACCGCCGATGCGGCGGCCTGCACCTGGGCATGGGCGATGGCGCGCTCCTCCCGGGTCGGCCCAGCGACGGCAGCGTCGTAGTTGGCTTGCGCCTCGGCGACGTCGGCACGCGCATTGGCTACGTCGTCTTCGGCCTGGTCGAGCGCCTCGAGCGACGCGAAATTCTGTTTTGTCAGGGTGTCGACCCGGGTGAACTGCATTTGGGTATAGTCGAGGCGCGACTTCGCCTTCGCGATCTCGGCGGCGAGCGAGGCGATCTGCTCCGCACGCACGCCCGCGTAGACATTGTCGCGCGACGCGGTCGCGTTGGCGAGAGCCGCGCGCGCCTGCCCGACCGATGCGGTCAGCTCGAGCGCGGACAACTGGGCGACGACATCGCCGGCGCGCACGCGCTCGCCCTTCTGGACCTTGATGGCCGCGAGCTCGCCGCCGACCTCGGGCGCGACGCGGACCTCGGTCGCGCGCACCACTCCGACGAGGGGCGCGGCAGGCTCCGGGCGCCACAGCAGAAACCCGCCGATGGTGATCGCAGCCAGGATGCATCCCAGCAGGAGGAGCCGGTTCCTAGACATGCAGCCGCCTCCGCTTGGAAATAAAGATGGAAATCACGGCCAGCGCGAAATACCCGATGGCCAGGCTCCAGAGCCCCCGCCAGTCCCGCGCCACCTCCCACAGGTTGGCGCCCAGCTGGTTGATGCGAACGATCCCGTCGATCGCAAAATCGGCTGGGAAGGCCCGCCCCGCGGCGATCGCAGCGCGCGGAATTCCTTCGCGCGGCCAGGCGAAGCCGGTCATGAAGAACTGCGGCAGACTGGTGGCGAGAAAGATGAGGGTCGGCGTCTCCGGACGCTTGAACCACGCGCCAGCCGCCTGGCCCAGGAAGCTGGTCGCCAGCAGGAAAAGCGAGGCCAGCGCTAACAATTGCAGGGAATTGCCGAGCGCCGAGAAACCGTAGAAGCGCGGCAGCACGATGAGGTAAAGCGCGAGCGCCGGCAGGTAAATGGTCAGGTGTGCGATGCCGCGGCCGAACACGCCGGCGAGCACGCCCCCCGCCTGCGCGAGCGCCATACTGGTCAGCATCGCCGCGCCGATCAGCAGCGTTTGCTGCAGGATCAGCACGAACGCGGCCGGGACGATATAGCTTGCGTAGCCGCCGACGGGGTTGAAGATCGGCTGCAGCAGGATGTCGGCCGGGCTGGAGGCCGCGAGCGCCGCCTTGACGAGGCTGCCGTCGGTGCGCGCCCCGCGCGCGGCAAGCTCGGTCGTCAATGTGTTGATCGCAACAGAGATGCCGCTGGACATCGACCTGAAAATGAACAGGTAGGTGGCATCGGCATAGACGGGAATGTGGACGGTGACGCCCTTGAGCACGTCGCGCTCGGTTCCCGGGGGAATCCCGACCACGGCAAACGCGTCGCCGCGGTCGAGCGCCGCGCGTGCTTCGGCGAGCGTTCGAGTGCGAACGGCAACCCCGACCGCACCGCTGGCGTCCAGCGTCTCGACGATCCGGCGGCTCAACTCGCTCTGGTCGTTATCGACGACCGCGATCGGGATTTTGCGCAGGATCTGGTTCAGATACGGCTGCGGGTAGTAGAAGCCGTAGACCAGAGGTGCCAGGACCAGCAGGCTGAAGGCGCCGCGGGTCGCGAGCACGCGCCGCCACTCGGCGACGAAAGCGCCGCCGACCCCGCGACGCGCCACCGCGTCCTCCGATCGCTCCGGCTCCGCTTCCGCTCTGCCGCGCCCGTGTCGTGCGATGGCGCGCAGGCGAAGGAGCGCGAGCAGCGCGTAGAGCATCGTCAGGCCAGCCAGCGCGGCGAAGGGGCGAGCCGAGTCGTGCACCGGAAGCCCGCGTGCGGCTTGCCCGAGCAGCACGGCCATGTACCAGCGCAACGGCAGGATCGCGCTCCAGAGGTGCGCGAACGCGTTCATCCCGAGCGTCGGAAAGCCGACGCCGGCGTAGCCGAACGCGGGCGAGACGACGAGGCCGGTGAGCCCCAGCCCGGTCGCAAGGTCGCCCGCCAAAAGCTGCAGCAGGGCTCCCAGCGCCAGATATGCCACGATCAGCATGGACCCTGCGGCGAGCATCATCGGCAGGTCGCCCTTGAACGGGATCTCCATCAAGCCCTCCAGGATCAGCGCCACCGCCAGCATGATCATGAAGAAGATCGCGAACAGCGGCGCGAGCTTGCCCGCGAGCGCGACGACCGGATTGCCGCCCGCGCTGGCAAGCCAGGCGCGCATGCTTCGCCGCCGGAATTCCGAGCCCACCGCGTAACCGGCGGTCAACGCGATCGCCACGTGGATGATCATCGGCAACAGTGCGCGGAGCAGGAACTGCGCGTAGTTCTTTTGCGGATTGACCAGCACGATCGTTTCGCTGGCGAGCGATCCGACACTGGAAGCCGCGGGCGCTCCGTGGGCCGCCGGGGCCGCGGCCGCTGCGGCCGCGGAAAGACTGTCGCTCAGGCCCGAGGATGCGATGCCCGCGGCCGTCAGGTATTGCTGGTTATAAAACCCCACCACTTGCGGGCGCCGGTCGGACTTCAAGTCGCGCTCGAAATCGGGGGGAATGTAGATCGCGGCGATGG
>DATMMM010000233.1:0-4445 GCA_035569735.1 Allostellaceae bacterium
AGCGCGGGGCCGAACTGCGCCATGAAATGCCGCATGCCCGGCTCGCCGCCGGCGATGCGGTAGATCAGCAGCGTGCCCATGAAGGCCCAGCGCAGGCCCGGCCCGAAGCGCACGGCGTCGTCGATCTCGGCCGCTGTTGCGACATCGTCGTGGATGAGCCAGAGCGCCTCGCGCCAGAGCGCCTCCATCAGCCGGTCGGCGACGAAGCCGTCCACCTCCTTGCGCAGGAGCAGCGGATGCATGCCGAGCGACCGGTAGAACGCCGCCGCGCCTTGCTTTGTGGCCTCGCCGGTGCACGCCCCGCCGCAGACCTCGACCAGCGGCATCAGGTAGACGGGGTTGAAGGGATGGCCGATCACGAAGCGCTCGGGATGCGCCAACTCCGATTGCAGCCGCGAGGGCAACAGGCCGGACGTGGATGAAGCAATCACGACATCGGGCGGCGCCACCTTGTCCGCGCGCGCGAGGAGAGAGATCTTGAGCGCCTCCTGCTCCGGCAGGCTTTCCTGGATGAAGTCGGCGCCGTCGGCCGCCTCCTCGATCGTGCGCACCACGCGAAGAGTGCCGGCGGCGGGCAGCGGGGCGAGCGTCAGACGGCTCCAGGCGCGCCGCGCGTTCGTCATGACCTCGTCGAGCTTGCGCTCGGCCTCGGGGTCAAGATCGCAGACCCTGACGTCGTGTCCGTTGAGGGCGCAGCGCGCGGCCCAGCCCGCGCCGATGACGCCGCCGCCGAGCAGGCCGACGGTCTTGATGTCGGCGCGCATCAGTGCCGCTTCTGGAGCTTGAGCTGTGTACGGACTTCCGCGGGCCCGAGCACCCGCACGTTCATCGCCTCCAGGATCGTCACCGCGCGCTCCACCAGCGAGCCGTTGGTGGCGAGCACGCCCTTGGACAGATAAATGTTATCCTCGAGACCGACGCGCACGTTGCCACCGGCGATCGCGGCCATGCCGACATAGGGGAGTTGCATGCGGCTGATCGAGAAGGCCGAGAAGACCGTGCCGGGCGGGAGCGCGTTCACCATTGCCATGAGCGTACTCGGATCGTCCGGCGCGCCATAGGGAATGCCCATGCAGAGCTGGATCATCAGGGGATCGTCGAGGAGGCCCTCGCGCAGCATCTCCTTCACCAGCACCAGATGCCCGGTGTCGAACACCTCGAGCTCCGGCCGGACGCCCAGCGCCTTCACGCGGCGCGCCATGGCGCGCAGCATGTCGGGCGTGTTCACCATCACGTAATCGCCGCCGGCGGCGAAATTCATCGAGCCGCAGTCGAGCGTGCAGATCTCCGGCAGGATCTGGTCCACATGCGCGAGGCGCGCGTGGGCGCCCACCATGTCCGTGCCGGCGGCGTCGAGCGGCAGCGGCGCCTCGGTGCCGCCGAGCACGAGGTCGCCGCCCATGCCCGCCGTGAGGTTCACGATCACGTCTGTGCCCGAGGAGCGGATGCGATCGACCACCTCGGCGTAGAGCTTGGGGTCGCGCGCGCCCTTGCCGGTGGCGGGGTCGCGCACATGGATGTGCGCGATCGCCGCACCCGCTTGCGCCGCCTCGATCGCGGAGGCCGCTATCTGCTTCGGCGTGATCGGGACCTTGTCCGATTTACCCGTGGTGTCTCCGGCGCCGGTGACGGCACAGGTAATGAAGACTTCCCACCTCATGTCGACTCCCTCCTCACGCGGTTCGGCGCGCCATCATCCAGCCCCGGCTGGCGCCGATATCCGGGATTGCTCTCGAACGCTCTCGGGCAGGCGATCCTGCCGTGGCGGGCGGCCGAACGCGCGCCGATAGCAGGTGCTGAAATGCGCGGCGCTCCGGAACCCGCAGGCGACCGCCACTTCCGTCACCGACATGGTCGTGAGGTGCAGCAGCTCGCGCGCCCGGTTGACGCGCAGAGACAGGTAGAAGGCCGCCGGCCCCGCGTGGAGATAGCGATCGAACAGGCGCTCCAGTTGGCGCGCGGAGACGCCGACCTGCCGTGCAACTTTGGTGACGGCTATCGGGTTCTCGATCGTGCGCTCCATGAGCTGCGCCGCCTCGGACAGCACGGGATTGCCGGACCGCGCCGCCGATCGCATCGGACCGGATTGCGGCTGGCCCGCGGGACGCATGCGCTCGACGATGAACTCGTCGGACACTTTGTTGGCGACCTCGCCGCCCAGCCGGGCGTCGATCAGGGCCAGCATCATGTCGAGCGGCGCCACGCCGCCGGTGCAGGTGAAGCGGTCGCGATCGATCACGAAGAGGTCCTCGGCGAAATCCACCCGCGGGAACTCCTCGCGGATCGCCGCCAGGTTCTCCCAATGGATGGCGCAGCGATAGCCGTCGAGCAGGCCCGATTCCGCGAGCGCGAATGCGCCGGTGCAGAGCGCTCCCAGCGGTACGCCCTGCCGCGCCTGGCGCCGGAGCGCGTGTTTGATGCCGGCGTCCACGACATGGCGGACGTCGACGCCGCCGCAAACGAAGACGATATCGAGCGGGCCGGCATCGGAGATGCGATGCGTCGGCGTCAGGCTGAGGCCGTTGCTGGCGGGGATCGAGGCGCCGTCGAGCGTCAGGACCCGCCAAGTATAGACCTCGCGCCCCGTGACGTAGTTCGCCATGCGGCAACCCTCGAGCGCGTTCGAGAGCGCGATCATGGAATAGTTCGGCAGGGTCCAGAAGCCGATCCGATGCAGCGAGGCGAGTTTCGGGGCGGTGGCGATCATCGGATCATCCGCCCGCGCTCGACGCGAGACTTCGGTCCGGCGCTGTGCGAAACTACCGCTTCCCAACACGCGCGCGACCCGCCATGGCTCAGCTGATCATCGTCTACTGGCACGACATTCCCGCGCAGGTCATCGCGAAGACCGGGCGCACCTCCGCCAAGCGGGAGCTCACGCCGCGCTTTCAGGAGGCGATCGATCGCGCAGCGATGGTCTCGGGCGAGCATGGCACCGACGCCTACCTCTCGGCCTGGCGCCGGGAGGCCGCTCCCTGCGGAGACGACCTCGAGTCCGAGGCGACGGCCGCGGCGGCGCGGGTCGAGACGGAGTTCGACGACCAGCGGCTGGCGCAGCTGGTGAAATCCGGCGGCCGCGCCGGCTGAGCCTCGATCATGGTGGCGAGCCTGGAGCAAGCGGTGGCCATGGCCGCGGGCGTCGCGATCGCCCTGCGCGGTGCGTTCCACCCGGAGGCCAGCGATGGCGTGCCGCTGCTGCCCGGCGGCACGCCCGCGGGCACGCTGGTGCTCGCGGGCTTCGTCGGGCGGGCACAGTGGCCGGTTTTCGCGGCCTCGCCGGAAGCTTCCGACGGTCGGCCAAATCCGCTCGACCGCTGGTCGCGGCGCGTCATCGACGGGATCGCGGCCGCGATCGGCGCCCACGCGATCTATCCCTTCGAGGGACCGCCCTGGCTGCCGTTCCAGCGCTGGGCCATGAAGGCGGAGCCGGTGCATCGCTCGGCGCTGGGCATGTTGATCCACCGGGATTGGGGCCTCTGGCACAGCTATCGCGGCGCGCTCGCTTTCGCCGAGCGCGTGGCGTTGCCGGAGCGCGTCGAGAGCCCGAGTCCCTGCGACAGCTGCGCGGCGAAGCCGTGTCTCACCGCGTGTCCGGTCGGCGCCTTCACCCTCGAGCGCTATGATGTCGAGGCCTGCGCCGGTCATCTCCGAAGCTCCGCCGGAACGGATTGCCTCGAGCTCGGATGCCGGGCGCGCGAGGCGTGTCCGGTCGGTGCGGCTCATCGGTTCGGGCGCGACCAAGCAGGGTTCCATATGCGCGCGTTTCTCGCCTCCCGGAAAGCCGCCTCAGACGTTTGAATCCGGGAAGGACGCCTTGCGCCGCGCCATGAAGTCGAGCAGCGCCTCGTCGACCGCGGGGTCGATCGGCGGCGGCTCGTACTCGCGCAGCATCTTCTTCCAGACCGCGTTCGCCCGCTGCGCCATGTCCTGGCTGCCCTCGGCTTCCCATTGCTCGACACTGTTGTTGTCGGCGAGCGCGGAGCGATAGAACGCAGTCTCGAAATTCGCTTGCGTGTGGGCGCAGCCGAGGAAGTGCTTGCCGGGGCCGACCTCGCGGATGGCATCGAGCGCCTGACCGTTCTCGCTGAGGTCCACGCCTGCCAGGAAGGAGTGCATCATCCCGGCCTGGTCGAGATCCATCACGAACTTCTCGTAGCCGATGGTGAGCCCGCCCTCCAGCCAGCCCGCGACGTGCAGCACGAAGTTGGCGCCCGCGAGGACGGTCGGGACCATCGTGTTCGCGGACTCGTAGGCGGCCTGCGCGTCCGCGAGCTTCGAGGCGCAGAGCGCGCCGCCGGAGCGGAACGGCACGCCGAGGCGCCGCGCGAGCGCCGCCATCGTGTAGAGCACCAGTGAGGGCTCCGGCGTGCCGAAGGTGGGTGCCCCCGACTGCATCGAGATCGAGGAGGCGAAGCTCCCGAAGATCACGGGCGCTCCGGGATTGA
>DATMMM010000234.1:0-6552 GCA_035569735.1 Allostellaceae bacterium
CGATGAAGATCCACCCGTCGGGATCGCCCTCGACGAGCTGCTGCGCTTCGCTATCGAGTGTCGGCTGCTGGTGGTTGTAGACGACGAATTTCGGGATCGTGCCGCCGCCGGCGAGCCAGGCGTCCTTGAACACGGCGGAGAGGTTGGCCCCGTAGGCGTCGTTGCGCGCGCCCACGTTGATCTTCGCGGTCTTGCCGAGGGCGTCGGCGACGATGCGCGCAAGGACGCGGCCTTGCACGTCGTCGGCCGCCACCGGCTGCCAGATTAGCGGCGTCGGCCCGGTATTGAGCTTACTGAGCGCCGGGCTGGTGCCGCCCGTGAACATCAACACGTTGTTCGGTATCGCCACCGCCGTCGCGGCGGCGGAGGTGACGGAGCTGTAGAAGTCGCCGATGATCACGGTGACACGGTCGATCTGCACCAGCTTCTGCGCGGCCTCGACCCCCGCCTGCGCGTTGCCCTGGCTGTCCTGCGAATCCGCGAGCTCAACGGAGATGCCGGAAAGATTGAGCGACTTCAGGGCCGCTGCGGCCTGATCCACGGCGAGGCGCGCCGCCTCGTTCCAGCCTTGCCCGCTGGGTGCGGGATCGCCGGTCAGCCCCGCGAGCACGCCGTATTTGAGCGTGAACGACACGTCGGCCGCGGCGGCAAGCTGGCTCGCAGCGAGTGCCGCAAACAAGATTGGCGCTACAAGCGACAACAGGTATTTCGACATGATTTCCTCCCCGACGGCTGCCGCCACGTATTCGAATCCGCGGCCGATCCTCCACCATTCTGTACGAAAACGGCGGCGGGTGGCAAAGTGAACCACCTGCTGCCCACCGCACGTAACGAGTGCATGGTCATTGGCTCGTTGCCGATCTTGAATCGTGCTAGCACTCCTGCCATGACCGACGCTCGCCAAAATCGATTTGTCGGCCGCTCGATCCTGCGGCGCGAGGATCAGCGGCTGCTGACGGGACAAGGGCAGTTCATCGCCGACATCGTCCTCCCTCGCATGCTCCATGGGGTGTTCGTCCGCAGCCCGGTCGCCCATGCGCGCATAAGGGCGATCGACGTCTCCCGAGGGGCGTCGGCGCCCGGGGTCGCCCTGGCGCTCAGCGGCGCGGAGCTCGCGCGCCTCGTGCCGCCGGTGCCGGATGCGCAGCTGTCGCTGCCCAGCAAATGGCGCGCGCTCGTCGAGCACAAGCTGCACAACCCGCAGCAGCCGCTGCTCGCGATCGACAAGGTGCGCCACGTCGGGGAGGCGATCGCGGTCGTGGTGGCGGAAAGCCGCGATGCCGCGGAGGACGCCGCCGAGCTGATCGAGCCGGAGCTGGAGCCGCTGCCGGCCGTGGTCGACCCGGAGCAAGCCTTGGGTGCAGAGGCGCCGCTGGTCCACGAGCGGCTGGGCACCAACCTCCTCGGTGAATTCGCAATCGGCAAGGGTGCCATCGACATCGCGCTCGCGCGCGCGCCGAAGCGGCTGCGGCGACGGTTCTACCACCATCGCTACTCCGGCGTTCCGATGGAGTGCCGCGGCGTCATCGCCGCGCACGACACGCGGACGGACTCCATGACGATCTGGTCCTCGACCCAGATCGTGCATTGGGTGCGGCGCGAGGCTGCGGGCATTCTCGGGCTTCCGGAATCGCGCGTGCGCTGCCTGGCGCCGGACGTCGGCGGCGGCTTCGGCGTCAAGGGCCACGTCTATCCCGAGGATCTCCTGATCCCGTTCCTCGCCCGCCGGATCAGCCGTCCGGTCCGCTGGATCGAGGACCGCCGCGAGCACTTCCTCTCGGCGACGCAGTCGCGGGACCAGATCCACGAGGTCGAGATCGGCTTCGATGAAGAAGGCCGCATCCTCGCGTTGCGCGACCACTTCATGGCGGACTGCGGTGCCTGGAACCCGATCGGCGCGGGCATCATCTACAACACCGCGGCGCACCTGTTGGGGCCCTACAAGGTCGAGCACTTCGCCGCCAAGGCGAAGGTGGTGGCGACGAACAAGGTGCCGAGCTCCGCCTATCGCGGCGCGGGCCGGCCGGAAGCAAGCTTCGCCGTCGAGCGCAGCATGGATCTGGTGGCGGCCGCGGTCGGATTGGAGCCGGCGGAGGTGCGGCGCCGGAACATGGTGCGCGCCGACGAGATGCCCTACTCCGTCGGCATTCCCTATCGCGACGGCCAGCCCATCGTCTACGACAGCGGCGATTTCCAGGCGGGGCTTCGACAGGCGCTGGAGGCGCTCGGCGACATCAAGAGCTTTCGCCGGCGCCAGCGCGAGGCGCGCAGCCAGGGCCGTTATCTCGGCCTCGGCATCGGCTGCTATACCGAGGGCACGGGCGTCGGGCCCTTCGAGAGCGCCACCGTGCGGATCGATGCCTCGGGCAAGGTCTACCTCTCCGGCGGGTCGTGCCCGCAGGGCCAAGGCATGGAGACGATCTTCGCGCAGATCGCCGCCGACGCCTGGTCGGTGACACCCGACGACGTCGTGGTGTCGCTTGCCGACACCGCGGCCATTCCAATGGGATTCGGCACCATCGCCAGCCGCAGCACGGTCACGCTCTCGGCGGCGATCCATCATGCGAGCGAGCGGCTGCGCAAGAAGGTGCTGGCGATCGCCGGCCATCTGCTGGAGTGCTCGCCCGCCGATTTGGAGCTGCGCTCGGGCGGGGTCGGGATTGTCGGCGTGCCCGCGCACACGGTGTCGCTCGCCAGGATCGCGCAGGCCGCGCGTCCCGGCTGGGACAACGGGCGTCCCGAGGGAGTCGAGGCGGGCCTCGAGGAGACCTTCCATTTCGAGCCGCAGACGGTCACCTGGTCGAACGCCACCCACGCCGCGATCGTCGAGGTCGATATCGAGACCGGTCGTGTGATGATCGAGAAATACGCGATCGCTCACGACTGCGGCGTGGTGGTCAATCCCCTGCTGCTCGAGGGGCAGATCACCGGCGGCGCCGCGCAAGGCCTGGGCGGCATCCTGCTCGAAGGCTTCGTCTACGATGCGGAGGGCCAGCTGCTCACGGGCTCCCTGATGGATTACGCGCTGCCGAGGGCGGACGACATGCCGGACTTTCAGCTGATCCATCTGCACTCGCCCTCGCCGCTCAACCCGCTCGGCGTGAAAGGCGTCGGCGAAGGCGGCGCGATCGGGCCGCCCGCGGCGATCGCGAACGCGGTCTCGGACGCGCTCTCGCCCTTCGGCGCCGAGCTCAACGAGACGCCGCTGAGGCCCGAGCAGATCGTCAAGCTCGCTCAAGCCGCCACGACAGGAGACACACGATGACCGCCGCCCGCCATGCGCGGCCGCCCGAGCTCGAGGGCGTGCCGATCGCGGAGATCCTTAACCGCTCCGTCGCGCGCTTCCGCGACCGCAAGTCCGATTGGAACGCCTTCGAGGACGCCAAGCACGAGGGCTACAAGCGCGCCCAACATCGCTTCATCGGCGCCGGCGGCTCGGGCAAGCACGGCGACCCCACGGTGATCCCGCCGCGCGGCTTCACGCTCAGCATCATGTACGTGCCGCCGGGCCAGGGAAACGCCGCGCACACGCATGAGGTCGAGGAGGTCTTCTTCGTGCTCGACGGGTTTCTCACCGTCTTCCTCGAGGACGAGGCGGGCGGCCGCGTCGAGACCAGGCTCGGGAAATGGGAGTGCATCTCCTGCCCGCCCGGCGTGATCCACGGCTATGTCAACGACGGCCTCGAGCCGGTCTATTTCCAGGTGATGCTCGGCCGCGCAGCGCCGGAGACCATGGGCTACGCCGACGACGACCTCTATCGCCGGCGCGACCGGCATCTGAAATAGCGGCGATTCCGGCCGATCGGACAGGTTTCTGACGGTTTTCCGCGAGTTTTTGACGGTTTTTCGCGAAAGCCATCGACTCCAAAGTCGAAGCATGTCAAAGGGTTGCGCCTCGCGATGGGTTCCTTTTAACAAAATTCAGGTTTCGAGCGGTCCTCCTCGGCGTTTTGAGTATCCGGCGGTCGGCGGCTATCTCGGCAGGCGTGGCCATGGTTCTCTCGATCCGGTCCCGGGTGGATGAACCCTCCTACCCCCGAGGCGTAGAGGCCGCCTGAACGATCGGGACTAGACGGTCGGCACCGTTCCACCATCGATGACGTATTCGGCGCCCGTGATGGAGGCGGCGCGCGGCGAGGCGAGGAAGGCGATGAGGTCCGCCACCTCGCTCGGCTTGGCCGGCCGTCCGATCGGGATGCCACCGAGCGAGGCCATGAGACCTCGCCGCGCGGTCTCGTAATCGCTGCCGGCGCTCTTCGCCAACCGCTCCACCAGGCGCACCGCGGCTTCGGTCTCGACCCAGCCGGGTGACACCCGGGCCACGCGGATGCCTTTGGGACTCACCTCCTTGGAAAGAGCCTTGCTGTAGTTCGAGAGCGCGGCCTTGGCGGCCGCATAAGCGATGGTGGAGCCGGGCAACGGCAATTGCCGCTGGATCGAGGTGACATGAATGATCACGCCCGAGCCCTGCTCGAGCATCGCCGGCAGGAGCGCGCGATCCAACCAGACCGCCGGAAACAGGTTCTGCTCGAACGCACGACGCCATTGCTCGTCATCCAACACCGCGAAACCGCCCGCCGGCGCCGAGGATCCGCCGACGACATGGACGACGATGTCGACGCCGCCGAGGCAATCGCGAACCGCGTCGGCGACACGCGCGCAGCCTTCGGGCGTCGCCACATCCGCGGCGACGAATAGCTCGGGTTCGGAAATCTCGGCGGGTGTCGATCGAGCAGTGTTGAGGACTCTCGCGCCGGCCTCGCGCAGCCGCGTCACCACGGCATCGCCGATCCCTCGGGTGCCGCCCGTGACCAGCGCCCGGCGGCCGGTCAGCCCAAGATTGTCGGGAAGATCGATAGACACGTTGATTCCTCCTCGTGCTGGAGCGAATGCCGACCGCAAAGATCGCGGCAGCAACGCCAAACGATAAGATGATTTAATCGACATGGGTTATGCGATAGGATGCATGAATGCAGCGCGACCTCCTCTCGCATTTGCCGGTCGTCCGCGCCGTCGCGGGGTGCGGCGGCTTCGCCCCCGCCGCGGCACAGCTGGGCATGAGCCCGTCGGCCGTCAGCCATGCCATCAAGACCGTCGAGGACGGTCTCGGCTTGCCACTCTTTGCGCGTACCACCCGCAGCGTGGCTCTGACCGAGGCCGGCGCGAGCTTCCTGGCCTCCATCGGACCCGCCCTCAGGGCGATCGACGAAGCCGCCGAGCGCGTGCGCGCCGCGAAGCGAACGGTGACAGGGTTGCTCCGGCTCAACGTGCCACATGTGGCCATGCGGATCGCGATGATTCCGGTCTTGGCGGAGATGGCCTGGCGACATCCCGACCTGACGATCGAGGTCACGGTCGACGACCGCCTGGTTGACATCGTCGGGGAAGGGTTCGACGCGGGCATCCGGCTTGGCGAGATGATCGCGGCGGATATGATCGCTGTGCGGCTGACGCCGCCCTTCAAGGCGATCATGGTCGCCGCCCCCTCTTATCTGAAGTCCAGGGGAGAACCGCGCTCGATCACCGATCTGGCGCGCCACAACTGCATCGGCTTTCGCCTCGCCACGGTGGGTGGCCTTTATGCCTGGGAGCTCAAAGGCGAGAACAACGCGGAGGTATCCGTGCGCGTGCGCGGCACGGTTGTCCTGACCGACCCGCACTATGGCGTAGACTTGGCCCTTGCGGGTGCGGGCATCGCCTATGTTTTCGAACCGCTGGTGCGGGCGGAGATCCGCGCACGCCGGCTCCGTTGGCTGATGCCGGAGGCGAGCATCGAGAAGCCCGGTCTCTTTCTCTACTTCCCTCGAGGCGCATCCGAAACGGCGAAGCTCCGCGCCTTCATCGATGCCGCAAAGGGCATATTCAAGGCCGGCGGCAAACGCCCGCGGCTTCCGCCCTCTTCCGGCGACTCAGCGATGCGCGGCGCGCGAGGCGCCCGTGTCACTCGTAGATGATGACGCCCATCGGCGTGGGGTTGAAGCCGTTGCAGGGGTTGCGCTCCTGCGGGCAGTTCGAGAGACCGATGAGCAGATCCATCTCCGCGCGGATATCGTAGAAGTCGCCGCCGATGCTGGTGGGCTCCCGGATCTCCATGCTGCCCTTCTCGTCCACCTGCACGTTCATGAAGGGCACGAAGGCGTTCGGGATGTCGCGGTAATTGAAGCCCCAGGGCCCAAGAGCCTGCGCGAGGTTGCCTCGGCAATTCGGCGTGTTCGGCACGCCGTAGCGGATGTGGTTCAGCTCCTCGCTGCACATGGGACCGTAGGCGTAGCTGATCGCGTTTGAATAGCCGGTGATCGTCATCATGGGCCGGCAGATGATCGAGTAGATGACGCTGCCGGTCACCAGCTCGCGCCGCTTGTTCAGCAGCATGCTGTCGCCGAGGTTGAGGCACTCGCCGTGGTCGCGCGAATTGAAGCAGACGACGTCCGGCACCTGCTTGCCCTCGAGATCGACGTGGCGGAGCACCTGGCCCGCCTTCATCTCGAAGGCGGCGTAGCCGCGCGCCGGCATCACCCATTCCTTGACGATGCGTCCGGGAACCGGGTGCTT
>DATMMM010000235.1:0-5598 GCA_035569735.1 Allostellaceae bacterium
TCGCGCACCACCGAGGCCGCGGGTTGGAAACCCAACTGCCAATCCTGCGCCTCTTCCGCGTGAAGGCCGCCCGCTCCGAGCGCCAATGAGGCGAGCGCGCCCCAAGCCCCCCGCCTTGCGACCGCGCGTGCTGCCAATCCCATGCTTTCCCGAGCCTCTCGTCCCTGAATGTGACCCGCGGCGCCCTCGGGCGCCATTGCCCGGAACGCACGCGCTTTCCGCCGGAGGGACGCCGCGCACATTCCGAACTCTCGAATATTGCGCGGCGTTAATGCGGTCGGACCCTACACCAAAGACGCGGCCGCTCACAACATGGCGCGCCCCGGTTTGGCGGCGTCTTCAATAGCGCCGCGCCTGCGTGGACGCGACCCATTCCGTTGCGACTTTATGCCGCATAAACCCATGAGGCGCGTGGGGAAATCGGGCGCAGGCCGGACCCGGCGCCGCCGGCGCCGCGCTCGGCAGTCGCACCGAGGGGCCGCAACCGCTACGATGGCCGGCGATTGAGATCAGCGCGACCGCCCCGCGGTTGCTGGTGAGGGAAGCATGAGAGCCGCGTCAGCCCATCGATGCCGTGCCGCCGGACTGTGCGCAGCGGGCGCGCTGGCAGTCCTTCCGTTCGGCTCCATCGCGAGCGGCCAGGCCCCCGACTCTCCGCCGTCGGTCACCGCCCAGTCGATCTCGAATTTTTCCTACGACGGAAAGGACGGCCAGCAGACCATCACCATCACCAACGCGACCTTCCAGACCGTCGAGCCCTACCTGCCCGGGCGCAAGGATACGCAGCGTCTGGTGCTGCGCACGGCGACTCGCACCACGGAAGTCGTCGACGAGATCGGCATGCAAGGCAGCGTCACCGTCGAGGCTTGGCCGCTCGGTACCGATCTCGGCCAAAAGCCGATCTATGGCATCACGCTGGAGGCCGCCGGCGCCAAAGTGATGAACCAGTCGATCCTGGTGTTCGACCGCGGCCTCGAGGACGTCCTGTGGTGGTCGGTCTACGACCTCGAGAAGGGCCAGCATCTCTTCGACACCTATGTGCCGCCGGTGGAATTCTCGATCTCGCGGGAATTCGACACGCCGCGCTTCGTGGGGTTCGAGACGCCGCCGGACGATGCCGCCGACAAGCGCCTGACGGAGCCGCATGTGGTGGGCGTGCTCACCTACGCCTCGGCCGAGCGCGTGATCCGCGAGGTGTTGCTCACCTGCGACGACCCGCAGCGCGCCGAGAGTTTCCGCTCCTATGCCGACGCGACCCGGGAGATTGCCATGCTCGAGGGCCCGGTGCCGCCGGCCAAGGGGAAGACGCAGCCCGAGGCCAGCCGCACGCTCAAACTCACCTTCAGCCAGTCCTATCCGGCGCCGCCCAACCCGGTCACGGCCTCGATCCCGGTCGCCAAGGACGATCTCGACCTCGCCAACGCCAAGCTGCCGCCGTGCCTCCATGCCGCGGCCTGGAAGCGCTGAGGCGGGTGCCCATATCTGGTCTCTGGCCGCGGCGCCGTGATAGCGTCGCGGCCGGCTTTCCCAGAACATGGTCCGATCAGGCGATCGGAACATGCTCTGGATTCTTAGTTTTGTCGTATTTTCTGCGCCGAACCGGCATCCACTTCGGCGGAAAATCCTCTAGGGAGCTCTCGCCATGACCGACCTCGCCCGCATCGACTCGCTGTTCTTCGACCGCACCGGAATGGACCCGGCCCGCGTCGAGCGTTTGGTGGGCGATGCGCTCCAGGGCATGGACGACGGCGAGCTCTATCTCGAGTACAGCCAGTCCGAGAGCGTGGCGCTGGACGACGGCCGCATCAAAAGCGCGAGCTTCGACACCAGCCAAGGCTTCGGCCTGCGCGCCATCTCCGGCGAGACCGCGGGTTATGCCCATGCCTCGGAACTCTCTGAGGAGGCGATCAAGCGCGCGGGCGAGACCGTTCGCGCGGTGAGGAGCGGCAGCGGCGGCGTCTACGCGGCACCCCCTCCCGGCACTAACCGAAGCCTCTACACCGATGCTAATCCGCTGGGGTTGGTCGAGTTCACCACCAAGACGCGGCTCCTGCAGGAGATCGACGCCTACGCCCGGGCCAAGGACCCGCGCGTCAAGCAGGTGATGGCTTCCCTCGCCGGCAACTGGCAGGCGGTCTCGATCCTGCGGCCGGACGGCAGCCGCGTCGGCGACATCCGCCCGCTGGTCCGCCTCAACGTCGCGGTGGTCGTGGCCGAGGGCGACCGCATGGAGCAGGGCAGCTCCGGCGCCGGCGGCCGGCTCGCGTACCAGCGCTTCATCGATCCCACGAATTGGAAGGCGCAAGTGGACGAGGCGCTGCGCCAGGCGCTGGTCAATCTGGGCGCGGTGCCCGCGCCCGCGGGCGAGATGACGGTGGTGCTCGGGCCGGGCTGGCCCGGCGTCATGCTGCACGAGGCCGTGGGACATGGGCTGGAGGGCGACTTCAACCGCAAGAAGACCTCCGCCTTCGCGGGGCTCATCGGCCAGCGCGTCGCGTCACCCGGCGTCACCGTGATCGACGACGGCACCCTCCCGGACCGGCGCGGCTCGCTCACGGTGGACGACGAGGGCACGCCCTCCTCGCGCAACGTGCTGATCGAGGACGGCATCCTCAAGGGCTACATGCAGGACCGGCTGAACGCGCGGCTGATGGGCCTCAAGCCCACCGGCAACGGCCGGCGCCAGAGCTACGGCCATGCGCCGATGCCGCGCATGACCAACACCTATATGCTGGCCGGCGACAAGGACCCGCAGGAGATCATCCGCTCGGTGAAGCGCGGCCTCTACGCCGTCTACTTCGGCGGCGGCCAGGTCGACATCACGTCGGGCAAATTCGTGTTCTCGGCGGCCGAGGCCTACCTCATCGAGGACGGCAAGGTCGGACCCGCGGTCAAGGGCGCGACGCTGATCGGCAACGGCCCGCAGGCGCTGACCAAAGTCGCCATGATCGGCAACGACATGAGGCTCGACAACGGCATCGGGACCTGCGGCAAGGACGGGCAGAGCGTCCCGGTGGGCGTGGGCCAGCCGACGCTGCGGATGGATCAGCTGACCGTCGGCGGCACGGCGGCGTGACATCGGAGGAGTCCCGTTGGTGGCGCCGCGGCGCGCTCGCGGCGGCGCTATGGGTTGTCTGCGCGACCGCCGCGTTTGCCTGCGAAGACTTCAGCAAGGCGCCGAGCTCGCGCTGGCGCATCACTCGGGTCGATGGGCGCGCTTGGCTCCTGACACCCTGCGGCGAGCGATTCTTCTCGCTGGGCGTCAATGTGATGCATCCCGGTGCCACCGACACGAGCCTCGCCCGCGCGCCCGATAGCCAGGACCCGGTCGATCCCCGGGCGCGGCACTGGATCGAGGAGGCCACCGGCCGCGTGCGCCAATGGGGCTTCAACACCGCGGGTGCCTGGTCGCTGACGCCCGATCTCTTGAAGATGCCGGAGGTGGTGAACCTCGAGCTCGGCCGCAATTCGCGCTTCCACTGGCTCGATCCCTTTCACCCCAACATGGGCTGGTTCATGGCGCGCAAGGCGCGGCAGCTGGTGGCACCCTATCGCGACAGCCCGTACCGCATCGGATATTTCAGCGACAACGAGGTGGGCTGGTGGGGCGGCGCGCTCTTCAACTATTACGCCCGAGAGCCCGCGCTCAACTACACGAAGCAGCATTGGGTGGCGATGCTGCGCCGGTATTACTCCGGCAACTGGCAGCGCTTCGTCAGCGATTTCGTCCCGCCCGCCAACGTCCACTCCTGGCGGGATCTGCTCCGGGCGCGCGACATTACGCAGCTCCGCGTGGGCGGCAACGGCATCGGAGCGGTCCGGCAATGGACCTACACGATCGCCGAGCTCTATTACCGCATGGTCCGAGAGTCCCTGCGCGCCGCCGACCCCGATGCGCTCTTCCTGGGCGACCGGTTGCCGATCTACTACGACCCCGTGGCGGTCAAGGCCGAGGCACGCTATGTCGACGTGATCTCCACCAACTACAACGCCGACAGTCCCGAGGGCTGGATCGCGCCCTATTATTTCGCGGGGCTCGATCGGCTCTTGCACGGCAAGCCCGTCATGGTCTCGGAGTGGTTCTACGCGGCGCGCGAGAACCGCACCGGCAACCGGAACAACGGCCATCTCATGACGGTCGCGACCCAAGCCGAGCGCGCCGCCGGCGCCGCCGCGGCGACGCTCAATTATGCAAGGCTCAAGGACCTCTTGGCGCTGCACTGGTTCCAATATTACGACGATCCCAACGGCGGCCGGGCCGACGGCGAGGATTACGATTTCGGCCTGGTCGACGTGCAGGACCAACCCTACGAGGAGCTGTCGGCGGCGCTCACCGATGCGAACCGGCGGCTGCCGCGCATCCACGCCAGCGAAGCGCCGGCCATAGCATCCTCGCAGCGCCCCTTCCCGGTGCCGAGAGCCGAGATCGATCCCGCTCACGCCTCGCTCGTCGATTGGCCGAAGCCCGCCTCCCTGCTGCCGCCGCTCAAGCCGAGCCCGAGCGAGATCGCATTCGGCGAAGCCTATCTGAGCTGGAGCCCCAAGGGCCTCGCCCTCGGCACCATCGGCCAGGACTACTACGACATCGGGCTCCTCGCCTATGAGGGCGCCTTCCCCCTGCAAGAGGCCTTCCGCATCGAACTCCACGTCGATGCCGGCGCGGGGCCGCGTCACTTCACCTATTACTTCATTCCGCCGCGCACCAAGGTGAAGGACCACCCGCCGATGGCGCCGAAGCTCTGCCTCGGCACGCCCGCGGAGCACGCCGCCACCGACTGCGCTCCGGTGCCGGGCGCCGAGGCGCTCTATTTCGGCGCCGACCAGCCGCGCATCGCCGCCGAGGCCTTGATCCCCTGGGACGCGCTCGGTCTCGCAGGCCCGCCCAGGGACGGCAAGCTCCGGGTCGAGGTCTCCTCCACCGCCTGGCACCGCTCGCGCTGGATGTCGCTCTCGGGCCTGTCACCGGGAGAGGGGGCGAAGCATCCGGAGCGCTGGATGGCGATGCGGCTCGGCTGAGCGGCCGGGACGAACAGCGGGGACCGGCGATCCCTTAACGATCCCTTCAGACCCATCGATAAGCATGGGCGGTCCTGCCCCCAAGGCATGCGAGCCCAGCGATCGATTCCCGATGAGCAGCCTCTCGATTCCCGCGGCGGCGGCGCTGCCGCCGAGCTCGGCGAGCGCCGGCGGGACGCTGCGCTTGCTGGCGGCGTCTCTGGTCCTGGTGCCGCTGACGCTCTCGCCCTTGCTCTGGGCCTCGGTGCCGCCATTGGTCGACTACCCCAACCATCTCGCGCGCATGTGGATCCTCGCGCAGAACGGCGCGGTTCCGGAGCTCGCCCAAAACTATGTGGTGGCGTGGCGGCTGCTGCCGAACCTCGCCATGGACTTGGTCGTGCCGGCGCTCGCCCAGATCATGCCGCTCGAGATCGCGGGACGCCTCTTCATCGCACTCACCATGCTGAGCCTGGTGGGCGGCACGATCGCGCTGCATCGCGCGCTGCACGGCCGCTTGAGCCTGTGGCCGCTGAGCGCGCTGCTCTTCCTCTACAACGCCGCGCTGTTCTGGGGATTCCTGAATTGCCTGTTCGGGATCGG
>DATMMM010000236.1:0-2581 GCA_035569735.1 Allostellaceae bacterium
GATCTCGGCATTACGCTGCTCGATACCGCCGACATGTACGGCAACTTCGGCGGCTCGGAGGAGACCCTGGGCGCGATCCTGGGCGGCCGGCGCAAGGACGTCGTGCTCGCGACCAAGTTCGGCATGGCCATGAACGCCGAGGGCACCATCAAGGGCGCCTCCCGGCGCTACATCATGTCCGCGGTGGAGGCGAGCCTCAGACGCCTCAAAACCGACTGGATCGACCTCTATCAGCTGCATCAGCCGGATCCGCTGACGCCGATCGAGGAGACGCTGCGCACGCTCGATGATCTCGTGCACCAGGGCAAGGTGCGCTACATCGGCTGCTCCAACCTGCCGGCCTGGCAGGTGGTGGAGGCGCACTGGACCGCGCGGCAGGAGGGACTCAACGCCTTCGTCTCCGCGCAGGACGAGTACAGCCTGGTGGTGCGCGGCATCGAGCGCGAGCTGATCCCGGCGCTGCAGGCCTATGGGCTGGGGTTGCTGCCGTTCTTCCCGCTGGCGAGCGGGCTGCTCACCGGTAAATACCGCCGCGAGGCAGCGCTGCCGGCGGGCACGCGCCTCGCCAATATGCAGCGCATGGCGGACCGCTTCCTCACGGAGGCCAATTGGCAGATCGCCGAGCGGCTGCGCGATTTCGCGGCGACCCGCGGACACAGCCTGTTGGAGCTCGCCTTCAGCTGGCTCGCGGCCCGGCCTCAGGTGGCGAGCGTGATCGCCGGCGCCACCAAGCCTGAGCAGCTCGAAGAGAACGTCAAGGCCGTAGGCTGGACTCTCAGCGCCGAGGATATCGCCGAGATCGACCGCATCACCAAGTCTGCTTAATGTGACGATCCCGGAGCTCGGTGCCGAGCTTCGGGATCTGAATCACATTAGCCGTGGCGCGATCATGCGGCTTGGCTCGCGGGCTGACCGAGCCGCCAGCGCGCCGCGGCCTAGGCCTGCCGTGCGGTATGGCCATAGCCGCTGTGATAGACGATCGCGATCTGGCTCATGGATAGCTCCTGCTGACGGGGTCGATGGGGATACGAGGACTCAGCTCTGAGCCGCGGCAACGAGCCGGACGGGGCTGGGTAGTTTGAGCGCGAAGGCGCTATCGCCGAGCAGCGCTTGCACCACCAGCGTCGCTGCCCAGAAGGCCGGGAATTCCCAGCCGCCGCCGGCGTTGCTGAAGAGCCAGCCATTGGCGGCGTGCGCGGTGACGATGGCACCGATCAGGATCGGTGTGAGCGCGAGGGAGATGAGCCGCGTTTGGACGCCGAGCACAAGCGCCACGCCACCTGCGGCTTCGCCGAGCATCGTCAGATAAGCGAGTGCTGGCGGCAGGCCGAGCGATGCGAAGTACTGCGCCGTGCCTGCCGGCGTGAAGACGAAAACCTTGAGTGCGGCATGGGCCAGGAACAGCACACCGAGGCTCAAGCGCAGCACGAGCGCGGCGTTAGGGGACGGTGCGATTGTCGGTCATGGGTGTCTCCGCTTGGATGAGAGGGGCTGTCGGCGGACATTTAGGACGCTGTGCTGTCCTAGATAAGAGATATAAAATGGCGCTTATCGATCAGATTAGTAGATATATTGATGGACCCCCTCACCTTCGACCAAGTGCGCGTGTTCCTCGCGGTGGCCGAGCGGGGCAGCTTCTCAGCCGCCGCCCGGCACCTCCGGCGCGCGCAATCCGCCGTGAGCTACGCGATCGCCAATCTCGAGCGGCAGCTGCGCGTGTCGCTTTTCGACCGCTCGCAACGGCGGCCTGTGCTGACGGAGGCCGGGCGCGCGCTGCTGGTCGATGCGCGTCGCGTCGCGCAGGACGCCGATGGGATGATCGCCCGGGCTCTTGGGCTCGCGCGCGGGCTCGAGGCCGAGCTCACCCTGGTCGTGGACGCGATGTACCCGCTGCCGCGCATCGTCAGCGCGCTTGCGCAATTCCGTGCGGAATTTCCCTCGGTGCCGCCCCGCCTCTATGTCGAATCCTTGGGCTCTGTGCCGAAGCTGGTGATCGACGGCGTTTGTGCCCTCGGCGTCACCGGCTGGCTGCCCGACGGCGATCACGGCCTCGCCGGCCAGGCCTTGGGATCGATCAAGCTGGTCTGCGTCTGCGCGCCGACGCATCCGCTCGCGGGGATCGGCGGGCCGATCCCCGGCGCGGTGCTGCGCGATCATGTGCAGCTCGTGCTGACCGACCGCAGCCCGCTCACCGCGGGGCGCGACCTCTTCGTGCTGGCAACCCAAACATGGCGGCTCGCCGATCTCGGCGCCAAGCACTCCATGCTCCTGAGCGGCCTCGGCTGGGGGAACATGCCCAAGCACATCGTCGAGGACGACATCGCCGCCGGACGGCTGGTCGCGATCCGTCCGGCCGAGCATAGCCCTCGCGGCGGTGACGGGCTCTTCGATCTGCCGATCACCCTGGTGCGCCGCGCCGACCGCGCACTTGGGCCGGCCACGCGCTGGATCGCCGATCATCTCGCAGGCACCCCTTGAGGGGGGATGTTAACGCCCTGGTAAGCTAGCCGCCCCCGCTGGGGGGTGGCGCTGGCGGGATTTGGAAGCCTGGAGTTAACCCGGCGTTTGCCACACTAGGGCC
>DATMMM010000237.1:0-2128 GCA_035569735.1 Allostellaceae bacterium
CGTCAGTTTTCATCCTGCCGGCCACGTGCTCGGCTCGGCGCAGATCGCGATTGCGGCGAACGGCGCGCGCATCGTCGCTTCAGGCGACTACAAGCTCCTCGGCGACCCCACGTGCGTGGCTTTCGAGTGCCTGCCCTGCGACCTCTTCATCACGGAAGCGACGTTCGGACTGCCGGTATTCCGTCATGGCGATCCCGATGCTGAGGTCGCCAAGCTTCTGCGTTCCGTCGCGCTCTTTCCCGAGCGCGCACATCTCGTCGGCGCTTATGCGCTCGGCAAGGCGCAGCGCCTCATCGCGCTCGTGCGGCACGAAGGCTACGACGAGCCGATCTATCTGCATGGGGCGCTGGAGAAGATCACCGACTACTATCAGAGCCGCGGCATCGCGCTCGGCCGGCTGGAGCTGGTGCGCGACGCCGAAAAGTCGGCGCTCGCTGGCGTCATTACGCTCTGCCCGCCCTCGGCGCTGAATGAGGTGTGGTCGCGCCGCTTCCCGGATCCGGTGCGATGCCTGGCCTCGGGCTGGATGCGGGTGCGCGCCCGCGCGCGCCAGCATCTCGTGCAATTACCGCTGGTCATTTCGGATCATGCCGATTGGGAAGGTCTTACCGGCACCATTGCAGCGACCGGCGCTGACGAGATCTGGGTCACCCATGGTCAGGAGGACGCGCTGGTGCACTGGAGCATCACGCGAGGGTTGCGCGCGCGGCCACTCGATATCGTGGGCTACGGGGACGAACAAGACGGAGAGGACGCCGCGCCGCAGGGCGACGGAACCGCCACGGGATGAAGCGCTTCGCCGCCTTGCTCGACCGGCTCTCCTATGAGCCGAGCCGCAATAACAAGCTCCGGCTGATGACGGACTATTTCGCGACCACGCAGGATCCCGAGCGCGGCTGGGCACTTGCCGCGCTCACCGGCGCCCTCTCATTTGCGCACGCCAAGCCTGGCGTGATCCGCGCGCTCATTTCGGAGCGCACCGACCCGGTGCTGTTTGCGCTCTCGCACGATTATGTCGGCGATCTCTCGGAGACCGTCGCCCTGATGTGGCCGACGCGCGAGGGCGCTGGCCCAGAGCACCACGAGCTCAAGCTCAGCGAAATCATCGCGGCGCTCTCCTCGCTCGGCAAGCCGGAGCTGCCGGCAGCTCTCGCGCGCTGGCTTGATCAGCTCGACGAGACCGGCCGCTGGGCGCTGCTCAAGCTCGTAACCGCGGAGCTGCGCATCGGCGTCTCGGCGCGGCTCGCAAAGACCGCGGTCGCCGCGCTCGGGGCCAAGGACCCGCAGGAGATCGAGCTCATGTGGAGCAGCCTGCAGCCGCCCTATGTCGATCTGTTCGCCTGGCTGGAAGGGCGCGCCGACAAGCCGGTCAGCAGGGATCCGGCACCGTTCCGCCCGGCCATGCTCGCGCAAGCGATCGAGGAGAGCGAGCTTGCCCCGCTTGATCCGAAGGATTTCGTCGGGGAATGGAAATGGGACGGCATCCGGGTGCAAGCCGTTGCCGGACGAGATGCTCGAGGCGACTTGGTTGCGCGGCTTTACTCCCGCACCGGCGACGACATTTCCCGAAGCTTCCCTGATCTCCTATCTGCGCTCCGGATGCCCGGCGTGATCGATGGCGAGCTCCTCATCATGCGCGAGCGAAGGGTGCAGAGCTTCAACGTGCTGCAACAGAGGCTCAATCGCAAGTCGGTCGATCCCAGGCTGCTGGCGCAGTATCCCGCGCATCTGCGCGCCTATGATCTCCTGGTGGACGGGGAGGAGGACCTGCGTCCCCTTCCCTTTGCAGAGCGTCGCAAGCGGCTGGAAGACTTTATCGCGCGGCTCGATGAGCCGCGCATCGATCTCTCCTCGCTCGTGCCATTCACGACCTGGGACGAGCTTGCCGCCGCGCGTGCCGATCCGGCCACCGCGGGCGCTGCCGACGATGCCGACGCGGTCGAAGGCATCATGCTCAAGCGTCGCGACGCGCCCTATGTGCCAGGCCGGCCGAAGGGTCTGTGGTGGAAATGGAAACGCGACCCCTTCGTCGTGGACGCGGTGCTGATGTATGCGCAGCGCGGCAACGGCAGACGCTCGTCCTATTATTCCGACTACACCTTCGGGGTGTGGACCAGGGGCGAGCACG
>DATMMM010000238.1:0-10195 GCA_035569735.1 Allostellaceae bacterium
CCGTCTGAATTCCCTGAAACCCGCACTTCCCCGCGGGTTTCGGCCGGGCGACCCGCCTGCGGAATGCGGGCGGGGTTTTAACACGGTGCCTCCCGCCCGCGCAACCGGCCCGGACTGCATCGAGGCCGCGGCTTTTTGGCCTCCGACTGACCCTGTGACGCCTGGGCGCTGGTACGCTCCAGCATGCAGAAAACGGCGATCCCCGAAGGTCGCAACGAACTTCGGGGATCGCTGGATCACTAACTATCACACACTCGAACGCATCGGGAACGGGGCACCGCGCTGGTCATCGACCAGCGCGGTGGAACCGCAAGCGAGTGCCGTTATCCCGGCTGATTTTGGTTCTTGCCGTTCGGCTGGCCGTGGGGCTGAGCTTGAGGGTGAGGCTGAGCTTGAGGGTGAGGCTGAGCCTGCGGGTGGACCGGGGCATGCACCGTCTGACCCATGGCATGTGCTGGAGGATTGCCGCCTCCGCCCCTGTTGGTCGGCCCGGCGGAGTGGAAAGTCCTGGGTCCGGGCGCTCCGCCACCCGTTGGGCCAGCCGAGCCGGTCGGTCCGGCGTTGGTCGGCCGGGCGTTGCCCTGGAAACGGGGCGTCGTGTTCGCTGGTCCGCCAACCCTTGCGCCGGTCGAGCCGGTCGGCCCGGCGTTGGTCGTCCTGGCGTTGCCCTGGAAACGGGGCGTCGTGCTCGTCGTGGTCAGCGCGCCCGTGCTGTTGAAGCGACCCGCCCGACTGGTCGCGGTGATCGGGGGCTGGCCGTTGTTCGTCTTGGCGAGCAAGGCCGGGTTGGATCGGGCGGCATTGAAGTGCTGAGTCTGAGTGGCCGTCGGCTGGACGTGACGCTCGCGCAGAGCAGCCTGCTCCTGTGCCGTGGGCTGGGCGCCGACGCCGCCGGTACCGCCGTTGAAGCTGACGCGGTTCGTCGTGGCAGCGCCCGTCACGGTCCTGCTGTAGACATTGGTGATATTGGTGACGTTGGTGACGTTGTTGACCTCGCGGTTATAGAAGAACCGGCCGTGGTCCCAATAGCCGCCGTCATAGCCACGACCAAAGTATCCAAAGCCGTAGTTGATGCCGCCGTAGAAGCCGATATGCGGTCCCCAATAGCCGCCGTGCCAGAGATAGAATCCATCGCTCCAGCCCCACCAGGGCGGCGTCCACAGGAAGCCGATGGTCGGGGGAAAAACCCAGGTGCCGGGTATCCAGTAATAGCCCTCGGGACCCCAGGCCCAGTAGCCGGGCGTCCAGAGGTAGCCGGGGCCGGGGATCGGTGGCTGCTCGTAGACCGGTAGCGGCGGGGGCGCGATTCCAACGGAAACACCAATGGCGACCGCGGCATTGGAGGGCGAGGGTGCCGCCAACAGGCCCAGCACCAGCAGCGCCGGAATGAACGCTCGAATGAGCCGCATTTGCGATTTCCTCTCGTTCTGGGCGGGGTGGCTCCAGTCGGGTCCGGTCGGACGCCGCTCGCACCCAGCCAAATATAGGGCGACGGCCGATCGTTTCTCCCTCACTCCTTGGTACTAACGGTTTCGCAGGGACCTTTCATCCATTCGCCCGGCTCATCCCCACCGTCATAGGAAGCTATAGGGGTCGATGTCGACCTGAAGCCGCACGTTCGAGGGCAGTTTGATGGGATCGAGCCAGGCCCGGATCACGGCCTGCAAATGGACGCCGCGCTCGGCCTTCAACAGAAATCGTCGGCGGTGCCACCCGCGCAGCACGGCGAGCGGCGCAGGCGCCGGGCCCAGGACCTCGACGCCGCGCAGGTGCGGTGCGGCGCGCCCGAGCGCGCGGGCCAGAAAGTTCACGGACTCGTCGTCGGGGCCCGAAAGGATCAGCGCCACAAGCCGGCCATAGGGTGGCCAGCCATGGCGGCGGCGCTCCTCCGCCTCCGCCTGCAGAAAGCGGTCGCGATCATTGGCGGTGAGCGCCCGCATCACGGGATGCTCGGGCATATAGGTCTGGAGATAGACCCGGCCCGGCCGCTCGGCCCGGCCGGCGCGTCCCGCCACCTGGTGCAGGAGTTGGAAGGTGCGCTCGGCCGCACGCAGGTCTCCACCGGAAAGCCCGAGATCCGCATCCACCACGCCCACCAGGGTGAGCAGCGGGAAGTGATGCCCCTTCGCCATCACCTGGGTTCCGATCAGCACGTCGATGGTATGGCCCTCGACGCCGCGAACGAGTTCGGCAACCGCGCGCGGGCCGCTCAGAGTATCGCTCGCCATTACCGCCAGGCGCGCCGCCGGGAAACGCGCGCTCACTTCTTCCGCAAGCCGCTCGACGCCGGGGCCGCAGGCTGCAAGCGTGCCCGCAGCTCCGCAAGCCGGGCAGAACTCCGGCGTCTTCTCGAGATGGCCGCAGTGGTGGCACTGCAGCTCGCGCACGAATCGGTGCTCGACGAGCCACGCCGTGCAATTCGAGCACTGGAAGCGATGCCCACAATTACGGCACAGCGTGAGCGGCGCATAGCCGCGGCGGTTCAGGAACAGCATCGCCTGCTCGCCCGCCTGCAAGGTCGCGTCCAACGCGGCCACAAGCGGCGGCGCCAAGAACCGCTGACGCTCGAGTTTCTGGCGCCGCATGTCGATCACGCGCACATCCGGCACCGCAGCGCCGGCGTGCCGTTCGGGCAGGTGCAATCGGCGATAACGGCCCTGCTCCACATTGACCACGGTCTCGAGCGAGGGCGTGGCGGAGACCAGCACCACCGGCAGCCGCGACAGCGAGCCCCGCACGACGCCCATATCGCGCGCGTGGTAGATGACGCCGTCCTCCTGTTTGTAGGAGGGGTCGTGCTCCTCGTCGATCACGATCAACCCGAGCTTCGGAAACGGCAGGAAGAGGGCGGAGCGGGCACCCACCACCACGGGGAGCCGGCCCTCCGCGACGCCGCGCCAGGTATGCCGCCGCTCGGCCGGAGTCAGGTCCGAATGCCATTCCGCGGGCCGCACGCCGAAGCGGCGCACGAAACGGTCGAGCGATTGGACGCCGAGCGCGATCTCCGGCAACAGCACCAGCGCCTGCCGTCCCGCCTCGAGCGCCGCCGCGATCGCCTGAAAATAGACTTCGGTCTTGCCGGATCCGGTGACGCCGTCGAGGAGCGTCACCGAGAACTCCGCGCGCCTGACCGCGGCGACCAGCGCGTCGGCGGCCTCGGCCTGCTCGGGAGAGAGCAGCGGGCCGCGGTGGCGCCAATCCGGCAGCTCCGCGTCGGGCCGCGCGGAGACCGCCACCTTCTCGAGCCAGCCTAGCCGTTCCAAGCCGACCACCACGCCCGTGCCGCAGCCACCGAGTCGCGCAAGCTCCTTGGCGGCCATCGGTGGTGCGTGCCGCGCGGCTTCCAACAGACGCCGGCGCGTCGGCGTGATCTCGCGCGCATCGCCTCGCGCGAGCGCGGCGCGTCCGCCGGCACTGATCGCCCAGGCGAGCACTGACCGCGGCGTCGTCAGCGCATCGGTGACGCTCATCGCCATGCGCAGCACGGCACCGAGCGGGGTCAGGGTATACTGCGCAACCCATTCGATGAAGCGGCGCAGCTCCCCGGAAAGGGGCGGCGCGTCGAGCTTCTCGACGACCCGCTTGAGCTTCGCATCGGCGACGTCGCCAAGCTCCGCATCCCAGACCACGCCGATGATCTCGCGCGTCCCCAGCGGGACCAAGACGAAATCCCCGGGCGCCAGCGTCATCTCGTCGGGTAAGCGGTAATCGTAGGCGCCGCCGAGGGGAAGCGGCAACAAGACTGACACACGACGCGCGAGTTCCGATCTCGTGGTCAGAGCGGCGGCGGAACTGGCGTGGCGCTCGGACATAAGCTAGACTCTTAGTCGGAAACGGTGGCCGCTGCCAGCGAGCGCGGTTCAGAGTCGCGGAACTCGCACAGTGAGCGCCGTAGAAGGAAACGATCGCGCATGAAGTTCTTCATCGACACCGCCGACCTCGCCGAGATTCGCGATCTCGCCGCAACGGGCCTGGTCGACGGCGTCACCACGAATCCCTCGCTCGTCGCCAAGACGGGGCGCAACTTCCTCGAGGTCGTGCGTGAAATTTGCGAGGTCGTGCCGGGGCCGGTGAGCGCGGAGGTGACGGCGACGGACACGCCAACCATGCTCGCCGAGGGCCGCAAGCTCGCGAAGCTCGCCAAGAACGTGACCGTGAAGGTGCCGCTGACGCCCAACGGTCTCAAGGCCTGCAAGGCGCTCTCCTCCGAAGGCACCATGGTGAATGTGACGCTCTGCTTCTCGGCAGCGCAAGCGATCCTCGCGGCGAAGGCGGGAGCGAGTTTCGTCTCGCCGTTCGTGGGCCGGCTCGATGATATCGGCGCCACCGGCATGGATCTCATCGGCGAGATCGTCGAGATCTATCGCCAGTATCCGTACTTCAAGACCGAGGTGCTGGTGGCCTCGGTGCGCACCCCGCTCCATGTGGTAGAGGCGGCGAAACTCGGCGCGCATGTCGCCACGATCCCCCCGGCGGTGCTCCGCCAGATGTTCGCCCACCCCTTGACGGACAAGGGCCTGCAAGCCTTTCTCGCCGACTGGGCCAAGACCGGCCAGTCGATTCTGGGCGAGCCGAAGAAGCAGGCGGCGGAGTAACGCTTGGACCGCCCGAAGGACAAATCGATCCTCTCGGCACCGCGCAAGCACACGGGCTTGCCGGATGTCGGGCCCGTCGAGGTCGCGACCTATCTGCGTCAAAACGCGGGGTTCCTGGTGGAGCACCCGGACCTGCTGCAGATCCTGACGCCGCCGGCGCAGCAGCGCGGCGAGGGCGTGGTCGACATGCAGCAATTCATGCTGCAGCGGCTGCAGACCGAGGTCGCCCGGCTCAAGAACCAGCATCGCGCGCTGATCACCACCAGCCGCGCCAATCTCGCGAGCCAGGCACGCATCCACCAGGCCGTGCTGGCGCTGCTGGCGGCGCCGAGCTTCGAGCACCTGATCCAGATCGTCACCACGGATTTCGCGGTGCTGCTCGACGCCGACGTGATCACGCTTGCGGTCGAATCGGTGTCTTGCGGCCAAAGCCATCTCTCCGTGCGCGGCGTGCAGCTCCTGGAGCGGGGCACCGTCGAGAGCATGTTCGGGCCCGATCGCGACGTGCTGCTGCTGGGCGACGCCGAGGGCGATCCCACGGTGTTCGGCGGCGGCGCCGGCTTGGTCCGCTCGGCGGCACTGCTGCGCCTCAAGGTCAGTCCACAGGCGCCGGCGGGGCTGCTCGCCATCGGCTCGCGGCGGACCGGCAAGTTCCATGCGGGGCAAGGGACAGAGCTCCTGGGCTTCCTCGCCAAGAGTCTATCGATCGTCATCGCGGGATGGCTCGACCTGCCGGTCTGACCCCGCGCGCCGCTCGCTCGCGCCGACCCGCTATCCCCCTCACCCGCTTTTCAGCCGCTGGCGATCTCGTCGCCGCCATTTCTGATTGGCAGAGCTGGCTCGAGGACGAGCGACGCGCCTCGCGGCACACGGCGCTCGGCTACGGCCACGACCTTGCAAGCTTCCTCGACTTCCTGCGCGGGCACCTGGGCGCATTGCCGAGCCTCGCCGCGCTGGAGGCTCTCGGCCCCGCCGATTTCCGCGCCTATCTCGCGGCGCGTGCCCAGGACGGGATCGGGCGCAGCTCGACCGCGCGCGCTCTCTCGACCTTGCGGGGCTTCTTCCGCTTTCTCGATCGGTGCGGCTTCGCCAAGAATGCGGCGCTCGCCGCCGTGCGCACGCCCAAGCTGCCGAGATCGGTGCCGAAGCCCCTGAGCGCGGAGGATGCGCGGCTCGCCCTCGAGCGCATCGTCGCGCTTGCGGAAGCGCCGTGGATCGGCCAGCGCGACCTCGCAATCCTGACGCTGCTCTATGGCTGCGGCCTCCGGCTTTCCGAGGCGCTGGGCCTCATGCGCGGCGAGGCGCCGCTCGAGCCCGGCATGCTCAGCATCACCGGCAAGGGCCGCAAGACGCGGCTCGTGCCGGTGCTGCCCGCCGTGAGCGAGGCGGTCGCCGCATATCTGGCGCTTTGCCCGCATCGCCTGGCGGCGAAGGGTCCGCTCTTCGTAGGCGTGCGGGGCGGGCCGCTCAATCCGCGGCTCGTGCAGCGCCAGATGCAGCGGCTGCGCGCGCTCCTGGGATTGCCCGAGACCGCGACACCTCACGCGCTTCGTCACAGCTTCGCCACGCACCTGCTCGCGGGTGGCGGCGACCTCCGCAGCATTCAGGAGTTGCTGGGGCACGCGAGCCTCTCCACCACCCAGCGCTACACGGCCGTCGACGCCGAGCGCCTGCTCGCGGTTTACGAGCGGGCCCACCCGCGCGCGAAGGCGAAAGCACAATAGAAGATCTTCGATTCAGAGCTTCCGGATCGCGACCAGTCCGGCGGCGGAGCCCAGGCCCATGGTAACGAAAGCGAGACCCCAGGCGAGCGTGCTCGCCTCGCCGCCCGCGAGATCAAGCACCACGCCCACCGCGAGCGGTCCAACAAAGCCGCCGCTGAAGCCCAGGATCGAGTGCACCGCCAGCGTGGCGCCACGCTGACCCGCCTTCGCCATGGCGACGGCGCCACCGGTGAGCGCCGCGGAATCCGCCATCACCACCAAATGATAGAGACCGGCGATCAGCATGATCGCGGCGAGCGGTAGCGATGCGCTGAGACCCGTCAGGATTGCCAGCAGCACGGATAGCATCATGACGCGCCCGATGATCCGCCGCCGATCGCTCCGCGAGGCGGCCTCGGCGCCGTAGATGCTGGAGAACGGGCTCACCATCACGATCGCCGTGGTGATCCAACTCGCCGTCGAGAGATCGCTCGTCTGCCCGTGCATGGTCTGGGCATGGATCAGAAACGCCACCAGCCAGGAGCGCAGCGCGAAGAGCTCCCAGGTGTGGCCGGCATAGCCCCAGACGAAGGCCATCGCGGCATGGTTTCGGAATACCGGTCTGAAATCGAGGAGGTGCCGCTTTTCAGGCGCGGTGCGCGCGGGCGGCGCTGGACGGACCCAGACGAGCACCAACGCGATCGCGAGGGCCGCGCCGATGGCGGCGGCCGCAAATGACGCGCGCCAGCCCAGCCATTGCGCGATCTCGGCCGTGAAGGGAAACGACAGCGCAGTGCCCAGGCTGAAGCCGGCGGTATAGTAGGCGACGTAGCGGCCTTGGCGCGGATGCTCGCCTAGCCGATCAGTCATCAGCTTGAGACCGGGCATGTAGGTGCCGGCGAGCGCCAATCCCGCGAGCGCGCGGAAGATGAAGGCGCTCGCGAACCCGTCGGCGAGGAAGGCGTAGCCCAGCGAGGCCACCGCCGCCATCACCAACGACAGCAGATAGACCGGGCGCGCGTCGACCCGGTCGGTGATACCGACCAGCACCGGCACGCCCAGCACGTAGCCCGCGAAGAAGATGCCGCTGATCCAGCCGGCCTCGGTATTGCTGAGATGCCAGAGGGCCTGGAACTCCGGCAACAGCGCCGAGAAGCTGGATGAGCCGAGCATGCTCAGGATCGAGGTGACCGTGAGCAGCGCCACCAGGCCCGCGCCGAAACGGCCGGTCCCCGGTAGCGCGCCATCCCGCGTGGCAGGCACCGCCTCAGATATGGATCGCTCGCTTCGCCACCGCGAGGGCCGCTTCCTTGACGGCTTCCGGCAGCGTCGGGTGGGCGTGGCAGGTGCGTGCGATGTCCTCGGAGGAGGCGCCATACTCCATGGCAAGCACCAATTCGGCAATCATGGTGCCGGCGTCGGCGCCGATGATATGCGCGCCCAGCACGCGGTCCGTCTTTGCATCGGCCAATATCTTGACGAAACCCTCGGTGTCGCCATTGGAGCGCGCGCGGGGATTGGCGGTGAACGGGAATTTTCCCACCGAGTATGCGACGCCCGCGGCCTTCAGATCCTCCTCGCTCTTGCCGACTGAGGCGACCTCAGGCTGTGTGTAGATCACTGCGGGGACCGCATCGTAGTCGATGTGCGGCTTCTGGCCCGCGATGATCTCGGCCACGGCGATGCCCTCGTCCTCGGCCTTGTGGGCCAGCATCGGGCCGGCGATCACGTCACCGATGGCGTAGATGCCGGATACATTCGTGCGGAACTGGGGATCGACCCTGACCCGCTTCTTCTCGTCGAGCGCGACGCCAGCGGCTTCGAGCCCGAGCCCGTCGGTGAAGGGCCGGCGCCCAACCGCCACCAGCACCACGTCGCCCGTCAGCTCCTCGCGCGCGCCGCCTTGCGCGGGCTCGAGCGCGAGGGCGACTCCTTTATTGCCGGTCTTGGCGCTTACCACCTTGGTCCCGAGCTTGAAGGCGAACCCCTGCTTCTGCAGGACGCGCTGCAGGCTTTTGGCGATCTCGGCGTCCATGCCCGGCGTGATGCGGTCGAGGAATTCGACCACCGTTACCTCCGCGCCGAGTCGACGCCAGACCGAGCCCATCTCGAGCCCGATATAGCCGCCGCCGATCACCACGAAGCGCTTGGGCACTTCGGAGAGCTCGAGCGCGCCCGTCGAGGAGACGATGCGCTTCTCGTCGATCTCGACGCCCGGCAGCGTCACGATATCGGAGCCCGTGGCGATCACGATCGCCTTGGTCTTGACGGTCTCGCCGCCGGCCTCGACGGTGTCCGCGGCGGCGATGCGGCCCGCGGCTTTGAGCCAGGCGACCTTGTTCTTCTTGAAGAGAAATTCGACGCCGCGGGTGTTCTCGCCCACGACCTTGTCCTTGCGCGCCAGCATGGTCTTGAGATCGAGGCCCAAACCCTCGATTTTGACTCCATGCACGGCGAGCGCGTGTCCGGCCTCGGCGAATTTCTCCGAGGACTGCAGCAACGCCTTGGAGGGAATGCAGCCGATGTTGAGGCACGTGCCGCCGAGACTGCCGCGCTTCTCGATGCAGGCGACCTTCATGCCGAGCTGCGCCGCGCGGATCGCCGCGACATATCCGCCGGGCCCGCCTCCGATCACGACGAGGTCGTAGCTGTCAGCCATGGGCATTCCCCTCTTCTGGTCGGCCGTGCACCGTCACCGGACGCCTCGGTTTCATCGAAATTTGCGGCGATTCTGGCTTTTCGGGCACCGTTTTTGACGATTTTCCGCGAGTTTTGGAAGGTTTTCGCGAAAGCCACGCGCTCGGGCGAACCACCAAGGTGCCAAGGACGTCAATGGCTTGGGCATCGGCGCGGCGCTCAAGATTGGGTTCCTTCGACAGGAACCCGTGTTTCGAGCGGCCCTCCCTGTGCTCCGGCATCGCAGGCGCGCGGCGAAAGCCGTTGCGGCGGTCGGCGGCGATTTCTGCAGGTGTGGCCATGGGTCTTGATTTGATCCCGCGCGGAAGGCGGATGCGCCGGGGTTCACCGGCCTTCCCCATGAACCGTCCTACTCCCGAAGCGTAGAGGGGGCCTGAACATTAAAGCGGCAGGCTGAGAGGGTCGCAGACTACATGTCCACCAGCAATCGCTCGGGCTCCTCAATGCCTTCCTTGACGCGGACCAGGAAGCTCACGGCCTCGCGGCCGTCGACGAGGCGGTGGTCGTAGGAGAGCGCGAGGTACATCATGGGCCGGGCCTCGATCTTGTCGCCCAGCACAACTGGACGCTTCTGGATTTTGTGCATGCCGAGGATCGCGGACTGCGGGGGGTTGAGGATCGGCGTCGACATCAGCGAGCCATAGATGCCGCCATTCGAGATCGTGAAGGTGCCGCCCGAAAGATCCTCGATGGTGAGCTTGCCGTCCCTCGCCTTGCGGCCGAGCTCGCCGATCTTCTTCTCGATCTCGGCGAAGCTCATCTGGTCGGCGTCGCGCAGCACGGGCACCACGAGGCCTTGCTCTGTGCCGACGGCGACGCCGATGTCGTAATGGTTCTTGTAGATGATGTCGTCGCCGTCGATCTCGGCGTTGACTGCCGGCAGCTCCTTCAAGGCGACGATGCAGGCCTTGATGAAGAACGACATGAATCCGAGGCGCACGCCGTGCTTCTTCTCGAAGCTGTCGCGGTAGCGCTCGCGGAGCCCCATCACCGCCGTCATGTCCGCCTCGTTGAAGGTGGTGAGCATGGCGGCGTTGTTCTGCGCCTCCTTGAGGCGCTCGGCGATGCGGCGGCGCAGCCGCGTCATGCGCACGCGCTCCTCGCGCGGGCCGACCTCGCGGGGCGGTCGTGCCGCTTGCGGCGGAGCGCTCGGCGCCGGCTGAGTCGCACCGCGCTCCAGCGCCGTCATCACATCGGCCT
>DATMMM010000239.1:0-3902 GCA_035569735.1 Allostellaceae bacterium
CATCGAATCGCCGACCACCGTGAAGATCCGGATGTTCTCGAGCGAGGCGTTGGTGGCGATGCGCACGAATTCGGTCGGTAGCGACCAGCGGTTCACGATCCGGGTGTCGTTCATGTCCTGACTGCCAGCCCCCATCGCCGCCCGAACATCCACCTCCGCAATGCTGGTAATGCTAGTGGGTTTTTCTACGGATGGTGAATTTATTTGATTCAATCTTCTAGTTTTTCGGGTTGACTCGCTCGGGCCGGCAAGGCCGCCGAGCGCGCGGAGCTCGTCGGCCTCCACGCCGCGCGCCGCGAAGACCGGCAGCAGCGCCAGGATCAGGTCGGCCGGCAGGAAGCGCTTCTTGTACTTGTTCTCGTAAGAGGCGTAGGTCGAGGTCGGCCGGCCGATCGCCGCGGCGACCTCGCGCACGGACATGCCCGTCCGCTCGCGCAGCCGCTTGAGCCCCATGCCCCCTTTCGATGTCCCCTTCATCCGATCCAAGTGTGCGATTTTCCCGCACGGCCCGTCTATGCGAAAAAATCGTTGCGAGCTGTACGATATTATCGTACACATGGAGCATGTCCTCGCGCGCGGCGGAGATCGTCCAAAAGCTCGGCGGCACGCGCCCGCTGGCGGCGGCGCTGAGGCTCCCGGTCTCGACCGTGCAGAGCTGGAAGCGCGCCGGCCAGATCCCGGCACGCCATCAGGAGGCGGTGCTGCGCGCGGCGGTGGCGCTGAGAGTCGCGCTCAGCCCTGAGGCGTTCTTCGATCCGCAGGTGGTGAAGCGCGCGCGAGCCCGCACGCCGCCCGCGAAAAAGCAGAATCACCGCAGAGGACACGGAGAACACGGAGAACGGAGTTTGCGGGTTGCGGCGCAGCCGCAATCAGCACATCCGTTTCGCGAGCCGGAAAGGATAGCGGCTTCGCCGCAACTCAGTCCCTCCGTGGCCTCCGTGTCCTCCGTGGCCTCCGTGTCCTCCGTGGTGAAACCACCCGAGGCCGCATGAGCGCGCTCCTGATCACGCGCGAGAAATTCGCGGCTTGGCGCGGCTTCCGCGAGGCGGAGCGACACGGGCTCGAGGCGGCGCATGCGCGCTCGTGGACGTTCGGCGCCTGGGCCGACGGCGGGCTCCGCTTCGCCTACCGCGTCGGCATCGACCGCTTCCGCGAGGAGCAGCGCCTCAAGGCAACGGCGCCAGGTCCCGGGAGTGCCGCGTGAGCAAGGCAGAAGCCAGAAATCAGAAGCCAGAAACCAGAAAGCACAAACATTTCGGCTGTCTGACTTCCGGCTTTCCGGCTTCTGGTTTCTGTCTCTTCATCGAGGGGGATCCGATCCTGGAGCTGCGCGCCGGGCGCGACCCTCATTGCAACGCGCCGGTGCTGGGCACGCATCCCTACTGCGCCCGGCATTGCCTGCGCGCCTATTACCGGCCGGAGGAGTGACACCATGGCGTGGGAGACGATGCGGCCCTTGAGCCACGATCACCGCGACGGCGGCAAGCCCCGGGTGGCGCTGGTGCGCGCGGGCGAGGGGCACGCGCCGGAGATGGCGGTGCGCTTGTCGGAGCCGGCGCTCGAGGCGCTCGGCGCCAAGATCGGCGACATCCTCTGCGTCCAGCGCGGCGTCGGCTCCGACGATGGCTGGCTCCGGCTCTCCAAGAGCGCGCCCGGCTTCCGCATCCGCGGCAACAACAAGCGCGCCAAGCCCTGGATCGGCTTCTCCGCCTGGCCCGAGTGCGGGCGCGAGCCGCGCCGCGCGGAGGCCGTGGAGTGGGCGATCGAGTGTCCCCACGTGATCAAGCTCAAGCTCCCGGGCTGGGCGCGGATGTACCGCTTCACCGAGGATGCGAAGGCGCGGGCGCTGATGCCGCGCGAGCGCGCGCGGCTCGCCTGATGGGGGCAGCGCGCCCCGACACCTGGATGCCGCTCTACTGGGGCGATTACCTCAAGGACACGGGCCGCCTCACCACCGAGGGACACGGCGCCTATCTGCTGCTGATCGCCGATTACTGGACGAGCGGCGCGGCGCTGCCCGACGATGACGCGCAGCTCGCGGCGATCGCGCGCCTGCCGCCCGCGCGCTGGCGCCAGCTCCGCCGCGTGCTCGAGCATTTCTTCGAGATCGCCGACGGCTTCTGGCGCCACAGGCGGATCGACCGCGAGCTCGAGCTCGCCACGCTCCTGATCACCGAGCGCTCCGCCGCCGGCAAGGCCGGCGCCAAGGCGCGCTGGCGCCACAAGCACGGGGAGCGCGGGGTCGTGGGCGAGCCTCACTCGGAGAGCGAAGCGATGAGCGGAGCCGGCCCGAGGCGCGCGGTCTCGCCCGATCCCAGATGGCGCGATCCCACGAACCGCGACGCCTGGGCCGTCCAGCGCTGCCTACCCCATCTCCCCGGCCGCGACGACGGCGAGCGCTGGCTCATCGCGATCGCCGCCGAAGACCCCAAGGCCGCGGGCCACAACGACGCCGTCTCCCACATGCTCGCCGCCGCCAAACGCGCCGGCGTGGGGTGGGTCTCGCCGGAGCGGCGGGGGAGGGGGCAGGGACTCGAGCGCCAATGAGAATGCAAAGGTAGTAATTCCGAACATCTTTTCTCGACAAAAAATGACACAAGCGGTAACGGCGAGTTTCGCCAAAGATCTGTGCTGACGTTTCATCAGGCTTGGGGGCTTTCTATGCTCTGTGGAACGAGGCTCGTGCACATCGCCGGCGTTGCGGTCGTGCTGGTGTGGCTGGGGGCGCCAGCGATGGCCGGGGAAGTGAGCGCGAAGATCGGCGGTGCCGCGACGGTCGGCGCCAACGGCTCGGCCGGCGCCAATCTCGGACTCGGGGCAGGGGCAGGTGCCTCCTGGGGCGGAGGCACCGATTTGAGCGCCGGCGCCGATGGCCAGGTCACGACCTCGGCGGCGCCCTTTCAGAGCAATGGATCAGCGGGCTCGGTCCCGCTCGGTCTCGACCGCTTCGCGGTCCGAGGCGACGGCAGCACGAACGTCAGCGTCTTCTACAAGGTCCTGAAGACCCACTTCTAGAGCAGCGTCACTGCGTCCTTCGACTCACGCGCCAAGCGCGTGGCTCAGGATAAGGGGTGTTCTTTGTGTGCCCACCATTCCCCCCATCCTGAGCAAGGCCCGCTAGGCCCGCGTCGAATCCCGCTCAGATCATCGGGCCGTAATCCACCCAGCCGGCGTCGACGATGATCACGTCGGCGGGATACCAGTAGCACCAGAGATCCACACCGTCATCGAAGCACCAGGCGTAATAGACGCCGTAGTCCTGGGCTGATTGCGGATTTTCGCTCGCCGCGACTTTCAGAATGCCGGACGCGCCATCCGCCATCTTCTTGCTCGATTTCACCTTGCGGACGGAGAGCGGGCCCTTCTTCGGATCGGTCGCGCTCATCGCGACGACCTTGCCGTTGTTCACCTCGGCGGAAACCGGCGCGTTGCCGATCTTGTCGACGTTGTGCTTGCCGTTCTGCTTCAGCCTGGCGCCGAGCAGATCCTTGCCGTTCTTGTGATTATGCTGCTTGGCAAAAGCCAAGCCCGCCGGTGCAATCACGCTCGCCGACGCAAGCAAGCCCAGCACCGTGCGACGGTTGATCATGGTCGGTCTCCTTTGGTTGTAGCGACCAAGCGCATAACGAGGAGCCCTCGGATTCAATTCCGTGAGCTTGCTTACGGATAAATTGGCGGAGCGCGGGGCGCCGACTGCGAGAATGCCAGGCAAGGCATCGAGCTCCGCGTGACTCTGATGTCATAATTTTCCGCGAACGCCCGACGTGAACAAAAGACGGCAATGAGGCAGCGGCCGGAGGGAAACCTCCGGCCGCTTCGCTTTGCGCCGGTGCTTTATTTCGCGGCCCGCCGGCCCGTTGCGGCGGCGAGGGCGTCGCCGGTCAGGCTCAGGATGGTGAGGC
>DATMMM010000240.1:0-13646 GCA_035569735.1 Allostellaceae bacterium
GTCGCCGGCGCGCCCGCGGCCACGAGCACATGCATCGGCCCGGTATCATTGCCGACCGCCCAGAGCGCCCGCCGGCCCAGCGCCGCCAGCTCGGCGAGATCGGTCTCGCCCGCAATGTCACGCGCCGCCGGGCAAACCGCGCGGATCGCGGCGCCGAGCCCGCGCTCGGCCCCGCCGCCCACCACCACGGGCACCGCGCCTCGCGAGGCCAGGAGCCCGGCGAGCGCCACATAGCGCTCGATCGGCCAGCGTTTCTCCGGCCGATGCGGTGCGCCCCCGGGTACCAGTACGACGAAGCGCTCGGGCAGGCGGAAGCGCTCGAGATCGGCGCGCACCCAACTCAGATCCGGCGGCGGCACGTCGAGGATGCCGGCCGCTCGAAGCTGATCGGCCTGCCGGTCGAGCGTGTGCATGGCATCCCGGGCGGGATCGTTGTGCGGGTGCGAGCAACCCCACGCGATCCCCGACCACTCCGGCCGGCGGGAACCCAGCAACCGGAAATACCAATTGGAGCGCGCGGAGGTCTGCAGGTCGTAGACGCGCGAGAACGCCGCCTCCCTGAGGCGCCGGCGCAAGCGCCAAAGCCTTGGGAGATCGAGCGGTCCGGGCCGCTCGTCGATCCAGACCGTGTCGAAATAGGGCGCCGCGCGCAGGAAATCCGCGAAGGGCGCCGTCGTGAGCAGCACGATCTCCGCCCCAGGATGATGCCGGCGGATCGCGGCTGCCGGCCCCAAGGCCTGCACGATATCCCCGAGCGCGCCCAGCTTGATCACGAGTATCCGGGGCCGGCCGCTCATGCCGGCAGCCCTCATGCCAATGCCGCCCGCGCCGCCCATATCGTCGTCGCCGCGGGAAACAGCACCTCTTCGTAAACAGCGAGCGTGCGGGCGGCCATGGTCGCGGCGTCGAAATTCCGCCGGATGTGATCGATGGCGCGCGCGGCATGGGCAAGCCGCTCCTCCGGTCCGAGCCTCAGCGCCTCGGCCACGGCCTCGGCAAGCGCGCGCGCATCGCGGGGCGGCACCAGCCAGCCCGTGCTGCCCGGCAGCACGGTCTCGCGTGCGCCGCCATGGTCGGTCGCCACCACCGGCCGGCCCATCGCCTGCGCCTCCACCACGACCCGGCCGAAGCCCTCGGGCGAGGTCGAGGCCGAGACCACCACGTCCGCCAGCATGTACGCCGCCGGCATGTCGCGGCATTCGTCGACGATCTCCACGGCGGCGCCGAGGCCGAGCTTGGCTGCGTGCGCCTCGAGCTCGCGGCGATAACGCGCCTCTCCGGAGCCGACGAACAGGCAGCGCACGTCGCTGCGGCCAAGCAGCGCCAGAGCCTCGATCAGCACGTGCTGGCCTTTCCAGCGCGTCAACCGTCCGGGCATCATCACCACGAGCGCACCGTCCGGGAGCTGCCACTGCCGGGCGAGCGTCACGACGCGCTCCGCGCCGACGTGCTCGGGCGTGAAGCGCAGGAAGTCGACCCCGCGCGGCACCACGCGCAAGCGGTCGGAGGTGACGCCGTAGACCTGCGCCACATGCGCGCCCACGAATTCGGAGATCGCGATCACGCGCTCGCCCTTCGCCATCACCGAATTATAGATTTGCTTCAAGCGCGAGCCCGCGCCGTAAGCGTTGTGGAACGTGGTAACGAAATGCCGGCCGGTACGGCGCGCGGCCCAGAGCGCGCTCCAGGCCGGCGCCCGGCTGCGCGCGTGGACGATATCGATGGTGAAGTGCCCGATCGCCTCGACCAGCCGGCCGATGTTTGCGCGCATCACCAGCGGGTTCTTGGAGGCGAGCGGCAGCGTGACGTGGCGCGCGCCCGCGCGCTCGATCTCCCGCACGAGCGGGCCGCCGGAGGACGCCACCACCGCCTGCCATCCCGCCGCCGTCAAAGCCTGCGCCATCTCTATGGTGCCGCGCTCGACGCCGCCGGTGACCAGGCTCGGCAGCACTTGGAGCACGGCCGGCGGCCGGCTTCTCGCCTGCGCGGCGCCGGTGCTAGTGTCGGCACTGACTGCGGTCATTCCCTGAGAATGCGATGGCGGTAACGCAAATGTCCATGCCCTCGGCGACTCCGGATGCCTCGCTGCCGCAAAAGTTAGGGCGCGAGGACGGCGAGACACTGGCATACCGACGCCGCCCCGGCCGTGCGCCCGGAGTCGTTTTCCTGGGCGGATTCATGTCGGACATGACGGGCACCAAGGCGGAGGCGCTCGACCGCTTCTGCGCCGCGCGCGGCCAAGCCTTTCTTCGCTTCGACTATTTCGGCCACGGCGCGTCATCCGGCGCCTTCGAGGATGCGACCGTCGGGCGCTGGAAAGCCGACGCGCTTGCGGTTCTCGATCAGCTCACGGAAGGCCCGCAGGTGTTGGTGGGCTCGAGCCTTGGAGGCTGGATCATGCTGCTGGCGGCGCTCGCGCGGCCCGAGCGGGTGCATGCGCTGGTCGGCATCGCCGCAGCACCCGATGCGACCGAGGACCTCATGTGGGCTGAGCTTGGCGCCGAGGAGCGCGCGAGCATGTTGCGCGATGGTTTCATCCGCCGGCCATCCGAGTACAGTCCGGAGGGCTACATTTATACTCGTGCGCTGATCGAAGAAGGCCGCAACCACCTGGTGATGCGGGGACCCATTCCGGTCGCCTCTCCGGTCCGGTTGCTTCATGGGATGCGCGATCCCGACGTGCCCTGGCGCACCAGCCTCGCTCTCGCGGAGAGATTGGAGAGCCGCGACGTCGCGGTGACCCTGGTCAAGGACGGCGACCATCGGCTCTCCACCGACGATAATCTCGCGCTCCTCGCGCGAACGCTGGAGCCGCTGCTCACGCCTTGAGCAGCGCCGCCAGGCCATCCCGGTAGCTTGGATAGAGCAGCCGCACGCCGAGCTCCACCTTGATCCGCCGGTTGGAGACCCGCTTGCTGTCGGCATAGAAGCTGAGCGCCATCTCCGAGAGCTTGGCCTGCTCGATCGGCACCGGGGGCGGAGGTGGCATGCGCAGGAGATCGCAGGCGAAGGCGATCACGTCGGCGGGCGGTGCCGGATCGTCGTCGCAAACGTTGTAGATCGCGCCGGACTCGGGCTTTGCCATGGAGGCGCGCAATACCTGCGCGATATCCGAGACATGAATGCGCGAGAAGACTTGGCCCGGCTTGATGACGCGCTGCGCGCGGCCCGAGCGCACGGCATCGAGTGCATTGCGGCCGGGTCCATAAATTCCGGCAAGGCGAAAGATGTGCACGGAAGAGCCGTAGCGTCGCCGGAGCTCGAGCCACTGTGCCTCCGCGGCGACGCGGCGCCGGCCGCGCTCGCCCGTGGGGAGCAGCGGCGCCTCCTCGTCCACCCAGCCGCCCGCCCGGTCGCCGTATACGCCGGTGGTGGAGAGATAACCGATCCACTGCAGCCCCGGGGCCGCGGCGATGTCGTCGCCGTGGAGGTCTAGCACGGGATCACCGTGGTCGTCCGGCGGCACCGAGCTCAGGAGATGCGTCGCGTCGGCAAGCAGCGCGCCCAGGTCGGCGACCGGATGCGCGCGCTCGAAGATGCGCATTTCGGCTCCCTCCCCCGCCATTGCCTCGCGCGCATCGGCGGAGCGGCTGGTGCCGAGCACGCGCCAACCCTCGGCTCCGAGCGCGCGAGAGAGAAAGCCCGCGGTATAACCGAGGCCGAAGCAGAAGAGCTTTGGAGTGTGCTCGGAGGCGCCGCTCACGCGATCAATCCGCGGGTGCGCCTTGCGGCGCCGCTTCCAGCGCCGCCGCCATCTGGCCCCGGCGCCAGCGGGCCCAGGCCCAGAGCAGGACCGAGAGCGCCGCGCCTCCAGCGAGCGGCAGGCGAAGTCCGAGCTGCGAGGAGAGCACGCCGATCAGCAGGGAATTGAGCGCTGGGCCGCCTCGAAAGATCATGCCGTAGAGCCCCATGATGCGGCCACGCATGGTGGGATCGACAGCGGTTTGCACCAGGGTCTGGGCGCTCACGCCGGTCACCACCAAACCGGCGCCCGCGAGGAAGAGGCACGGCAAGGCGAGCCAGAACTCGGTGGTCGCGGTGAAGGCCAGGAGCGCCAGCGAGAGCAGGAGCATGTGCATCACCAGCAGGTCGGTAAGCCCCTGGATACCGCTGCGCCAGACCATCCAGGTGCCGCCCAGCATGGCGCCCAAGCCGGCTGTCGCCACCATCCACGCCAAGCCCTGAGGCCCGCGGTGGAACACGCTGTCGGCAAAACCCGGCAGCATCTCGATGAAGCCGCGGCAGATTACCGAGCTCAGCGCGAACATGCCGAGCATGGGTCCGATGCCCGGGTGCCTGAGAGCATAGAGATAACCCTCCAACGTCTCGCTGAGCATGCGGCGATGACCGGCAGGATGGGCGCCGCGCTCGGACGCCACTACGACGCGGGAGAGACACAAAGAGAAGGCGATATACGCAAGCGCATTCAGCGCAAAGCTGAGGGACACCGAGCCTTGCGCGATCGCGATGCCGGCGATCGCTGGTCCCACGAACCGCGCATTGTTGAACACGATCGAGTTGATCGCCACTGCCGATGGCAAGGACTCCCGGTCCACCAGATTTGGGATCAATGCGAGCCGCGCGGGCTGCGCGATGGCATTGGCCGAGCCAAGCACGAGGGTAAGCAGAAACAAGCTCCAGATCGTGATCGCTCCGGTAAAGCTCAGAACAGCCAGTAGCAGCGCCTGGCTGATCGCGACGATCTGGGTCATCCGGATCACCCAGACGCGGTCACGCCGATCGGCCAGCGCCCCTGCGATTGGACTCAGAAACACCACAGGGGCCAGGTCGGCGAATGCAACTAAGCCCAGCCATGTGCCGGAGTGCGTGAGCTGCCAGGCCAGCCAGCCCACCGCAACGCGCTGCAGCCAGATGCCGATGAGGGAAATGGCGTTGCCAATCGTATAGATACGGTAGTTGCGGATGCTGAGCGCGCGCACCACGTTGCCGAAGCCGCCCGTGGAAGACTGCATCCGCACTGCTTGACCAAGCTCCTCGATCCATCGGCCCTGGCTCGCCGCTCGGGAAACGGGCAGGCCGGTTTTCAGGCTGCCGTAAGACTGAGCTTTCGGGCGTCCGGTTCTGCCGGCGCCTCCGGCTGAGCTGTGCACGCCATGTGCCGGCGCCTGCACGCGGGAATGTTACCAGAGCAACCCCGTCTCAGGATTGATTAATTCGCACCGGACAGCTATGCGTCTCGGTGGACGCGCAACAACTGGGGTCGGCTGCGGGCTCGCCACCCGGAGCGAGAATCGTGCCGTTAACCTTTCCGTGTATAATGCAGCATGCCCCTGATGAGGAGTCTGGGACCTCGGGTCGGGCATCGGCAAAGCGGTATTTTTAGATGAAGCGCGTGACTATCGCGGTGGCGTTTTTGGCGGTCGCGGCCGCCGGCGGCATCGCCTACCAAACCTTTGTCCTGAAGGCGGCTGAGCCGCTGCGCGCGGCTACCCCCGCCGCGCCCGCGGTGCCCGTGGTCATCGCGCCCGCCACGCGCAAGCCCGTGCCCGTGCGTATCGAGGCCATCGGCACGGGGCAGCCGATCGCCACGGTCGCGGTCAAGTCCCGGGTCGACGGCGAGATCGCCGAGGTGAAGATCAGCGACGGCCAGGCCGTGAAGGCCGGCGACGTCCTGTTCGTGTTGGACACCCGGGCGGCAGAAGCGCAGCTCAGGCAAGCCGAGGCCACGCTGGCCAAGGACCGCGCGCAGCTCGAGAACGCCAAGCGGGACGTGGGCCGCTACAAGCCGCTCACCGAGAAGGAGTTCGTCTCCCGACAGCAGCTCGACACCGCGCAGACCAACGCCGCGGCGCTCGAGGCGACCATGCTCTCGGATCAGGCGATCATCGACACCTTCAAGGTGCAGCTCACTTACTACACGATCCGCTCGCCGTTAGACGGGCGCGTCGGCACGATCGCGCTCAAGACCGGCAACGCCGTCAAGGCGCAAGACACGATCTCGCTGGTGACCATCAACCAGATAAAGCCGATCTACGTGAGCTACGCGGTGCCGCAGCGCGAGCTACCGGGCATCCGCGCCGCGGCCGGCGCCGGCACTGTGCCCGTGCAAGCAACGGTGCCCGGGGATCCCGGCGCGCCGGCCACCGGGAAGATCTTCTTCTTCGACAATCAGATCGACCCGACCACCGGCACCATCTCGCTCAAGGCGATCTTCGACAACGCCGACGAGCGCTTGTGGCCGGGTGAGTTCGTGAACGTCTCGAGCACGCTGCGCGTCGAGGCTGAGGCCATCACGGTGCCGAGCAGCGCGGTCCAGGTCGGCCAGAACGGCAGCTATGTGTTCGTGGTGAAGGCGGACAATACGGTCGAGATGCGGCCGGTGACGGTGAACCGGACCGTCGGGAACGAGAGCGTGATCGCAAAGGGCCTCAACGGCGACGAGCGCGTCGTGACGGACGGGCAGCTGCGGCTCACGAACGGCAGCCGGGTCGAGGTGCGCACGAGCGACGCGGTTGGCGCGCAGGTGGGACAGCGTACATGAGTTTGCCGGAGACCTGTATCCGTCGTCCGGTGATGACGACGCTGCTGATGATGGCCTTCGTCATATTCGGTTTGTTCAGCTATCGCCTGCTTCCCGTTGCGGCGCTGCCGCGGGTCGATTTCCCCACCATCGTCGTCAACGCCAATCTGCCGGGCGCGAGCCCGGAAAGCATGGCCTCCTCGGTCGCCACGCCGCTCGAGCGGCAATTCTCGAACATCGCGGGGCTGAGCTCGGTGACGTCGACGAGCGGCCAGGGGGTGACGTCGATCACGCTCCAGTTCGATCTCGACCGCAATATCGACGGTGCCGCGCTCGACGTGCAGTCGGCGTTGACGACGGCCGCACGCAAGCTTCCGATCGAGATGACGACGCCTCCGTCGTTTCAAAAGGTCAACCCCGCGGATCAGCCCGTGCTGTTCGCAGCGCTGTCGTCCGCCACTCAGCCCCTCTCGGTGGTCGACGAATACGCCGAGACCCTGATGGCGCAGCGCATCTCGCAGCTTTCTGGCGTGGCTCAGGTGAGTGTTTTCGGCGCTCAGAAATATGCGGTGCGCATTCAGGCCAATCCGGAGGCGCTGGCGTCCAAGGGGATCGGCCTCGACGATCTGATGAATGCCGTCGCGGCCGCCAACTCGAATACGCCGGTGGGACAGCTCTCCGGCCCGGCGCAGAGCTTTACGCTGCAGGCAAACGGCCAGCTCGATGCCGCGAAACTCTACCAGCCCTTGATCGTGGCCTACCGCAACGGTGCGCCGGTGCGGCTCGGCGAGGTCGCGAAGGCCGTGGACAGCGTCGAGAACAACAAGGTGGCGGGCTGGCTCAACGGCACTCGCTCCATCATCCTGGCGGTGCAGCGGCAGCCCGACGCCAATACAGTGGAAGTGGTCGACAGCATCCGCGCGCTGCTGCCGGTCTTCCAGGCGGAAATTCCGCCTTCCATCGATCTCAAGGTCCTGAACGACCGCTCGATCTCGATCCGGCAATCCGTCGCCGACGTGCGCTTTACGTTACTCCTCACGGCCGCGCTCGTGGTGATGGTGATCTTCGTCTTCCTGCGCAACGTCACCGCGACCATCATCCCGGCGCTGGCGCTGCCGGTCTCGGTGATCGGCACATTCGCGGGCATGTATGTGTTCGGTTATTCGATCGACAATCTCTCGCTGCTCGCGCTCACGCTCTCCGTCGGGTTCGTGGTCGACGATGCCATCGTTATGCTCGAGAACATCGTGCGCCACATCGAGGGCGGCGACCGCCCCTTCGAAGCTGCGCTCAAGGGGTCGCGCGAGATCGGCTTCACCATCATCTCGATCACGCTGTCGCTGGTCGCGGTGTTCATCCCGGTCCTGTTCATGGGCGGCGTGGTCGGCCGCGTGTTTCGCGAGTTCGCGGTCACCATCAGCATGACCATCCTGATCTCGGGTCTGGTGTCGCTGACGCTGACGCCGATGCTGTGCTCGCGGCTCCTCAAGAGTCACGCGAACGAGAAGCACAACGCCCTCTACCGCGCCTCCGAGGCCGGATTTCAGGCGATGATCCGCTTCTACGGCTGGTCGCTCGGACAAGTTCTGCAACATAAGTTCCTGACCCTGCTCGTCACGCTCGTAACGATTGTGGTCAGCGGGTGGCTCTACGTCCACGTACCCAAGGGTTTCTTCCCGATCGAGGATACCGGCCTCATCTTCGCCACGACCGAGGGTGCGCAGGATATTTCGTTCGAATCGATGGGGGCTCATCAGAGAGAGGCCGCGGCCATCGTCAAGGCCAACCCCAACGTCGCCGACATCAATTCCTTTGTGGGCGCCACGGGATTCAGCCCGGCACTCAATACCGGTCGCATGTTCATCGCATTGAAGCCGCTCGGGCAGCGCACCGCCCCGGTGACCGAGGTGATCCAGCAGCTCCGCCGCGAGACCGCGCGCGTGCCCGGGTTCAGCGTGTTCTTCCAGCCCATCCAGAACATCCAGCTCGGCGGGCGGCTCTCGAAGAGCCAATATCAATACACGCTGCAGGACGGCGACCTCGGCGAGCTCTACCGGATGGCCCCGCTGATGCTCGACAAAATATCGAAGTTGCCGGGCTTCCAGGACGTCACGTCGGACCTTCAGCTGCAGAACCGCCAAGCGCTGGTGAATTTCGATCGGGATAAGATGGCGCAGTTCGGCGTCACCGCCGAGGCCGCGCGCAATGCGCTCTACAGCGCTTTCGGCACTCGGCAGATTTCGACCATCTATGCGCCCTCGAACGACTACGAGGTCATCCTGGAGATCGATCCGGCCTTCCAGGAAGACCCGTCGGCACTCTCGAAGATCTATATCCGCGCCAGCAACGGGCCGGGCAGCAGCGGCGGACAGATGGTGCCGCTCGATTCCTTCACGACCATCTTGCAAGGCGTCGGCCCGGTTACCGTCAATCACCAGGGGCAGCTGCCCTCGGTCACCATTTCATTCAATCTGGCGGACGGGATGTCGCTCGGCGAGGCCGTGAGCGCGATCGGCCGGGTCGAGCACGAGGCGAACCTGCCGGTCACCGTCGCGACCGGTTTCCAAGGGACCGCCCAAGTCTTCCAGGACTCGCTCAAAGGCCAGGGGCTGTTGCTGCTGGCGGCGGTCATCGTCATCTACATGGTGCTCGGCATCCTCTACGAGAGTTTCATCCATCCCGTCACCATTCTCTCGGGCCTGCCGGCGGCAGGGTTGGGCGCGCTCCTGACGCTGATGTGGTTCCATCAGGACCTCAGCGTGATCGCGATCATCGGCATCGTCATGCTGATCGGCATCGTGAAGAAGAACGCGATCATGATGATCGACTTTGCGATCGAGCGTCAGCGCTCCGGCGACACCACGCCGGATAAGGCGATCTACGAAGCCTGCCTGCTGCGCTTTCGCCCGATCATGATGACCACCATGGCCGCGATCATGGGATCGCTGCCGATCGCGCTCGGCTCCGGCGCCGGTTCCGAGTTGCGCCGGCCGCTGGGCCTCGCCGTGGTGGGCGGTCTCATCGTCTCCCAAACCCTCACGCTCTACATCACGCCCGTCATCTACGTTTATCTCGAGCGCCTGCGGCATGCGTTTGCCGCGCCTGCCGCGTCGAAGGCAGGGCCCGAGCCGGTGGCGGCGCTGGACGGCCCTCATGTTCCGGCTGCACCGGGCGAATAGCCGCTCCAACGCTCGCGCTTGGACCGTGGGTGCGGTGATCCTTGCGGCGCTGGCGCTCGCGCCGGGTCCCGCCGCGGCTCAACGCAAGCCCGCGCCAGTCGCCGATCAAGCCGCCGCCTACGACCGCTGCATGAAGCTCGCCGATACCCAGCCAGCCGAGGCTCAGAGAGAGGCCATGCAGTGGCGGACGAAAGGCGGCGGCTATGCCGCCGAGCACTGTGAGGCCGCGGCGCTGCTCAACCTCAAACAGTACGAGGAGGCCGCGAAGCGCTTCCACGACGTGGCCGAAGGCACCACGGCAGAGGACCCGAGCCTGCGCGCGGAGGCCTACGACCAGGCGGCGGAAGCCTGGCTGATGGCGCAGAAGCCGCAGAACGCGCGGGCCGAGCTGGACGCAGGACTGAAACTCACGCCCAAGGATGTCCGCTTGCTGATGGACCGCGGGCAGGCCGAAGGCCTCGCGCACGACTTCTGGGCGGCGCTCGACGACTTGAACGCCGCGCTCGAGATCGAGCCGAACCGCGTCGAAGCGCTGGTGTTGCGCGCCGCCGCCTATCGCCAGGTCGATGCGACCGACCTCGCGATCGACGACGTCGCGCGCGCGATTTCGCTCTCGCCGCAATTCCCCGACGCCTATCTCGAGCGCGGCACGCTCCGCGCCATGAAGGGCGATTATGACGGCGCCCGCGAGGATTGGAACCGCGTCAAGCAGCTGGCGCCCGGCAGCTTCGCCGCCAACCTGGCGCAGAGCGATCTCGCCAAGCTCGAGGCATTCATGGCTAAAGCCGCAAAGCCGGCGAAGCCTGCCAAACCCTGACCTACCTGCCGCTCGCGGCGTGTCGCGATCAGAAGTCGAGATCGGCGTAGTGCTTGGGCGGCGGCGCGCCGGGGATGTGATCGGCCAGCAGCGGCCGGAAGCTCGGCCGCGACTTGATGCGCGCGTACCATTCCTTGGCAGGCTCGTGAGCATCCCACGGCACGTCGCCGAGGTAGTCGAGCGCCGAGAGATGTGCCGCGGCGCTGATGTCGGCCAGCGAGAAATGATCGCCCGCCAACCAGCGCCGGCGCTCCACCAGGAAGGTGATGTAGTCGAGGTGATAGCCGAGGTTGGCCTTGCCGGCGCGGATGGCGCTGGAGTTGGGCTCGCCCAGACCCAGAAACCGCTTCATCATCTTCTCGCCAACCAGCGGCTCCGTCACTTCCCGGTTGAGCTTGCCGTCGAACCATTGGGTAAGCCGGCGCACTTCGGCGCGGTCGAGGGCGTTGATGCCGATGAGGAGCTTGTCCCGGTAGACCTCGTCCAGGAACTCCGCAATCGCATTGGCCTCGGCAAGCACGGTGCCGTCGGGCTCGATCAGGACGGGTACATCGCCCGCCGGGTTGAGCGCCAGGAACTCCGGGCGGCGCTCCCAGGTCTTCTCCACCTTCATGGTGAAATCGAGGTTCTTCTCCTTCAGCACGACGCGGATCTTGCGCGCGAAGGGCGACAGCCAAAGGTGGTAGAGGAGCCGCATGCAGTGGGCAGTCTAGCGCAGTCGCGCGCTACGCGCGAACCACGCCGGCCTTCGCCACGCAAGCTAGGGTCTCGGGCTTCGCCGGATGGTCTTACGCCAGGTACTTCCTGAAGAAACCGATGGTGCGGCTCCAGGCGAGGTCGGCGGCCTCCTTGTTGTAGCGCGCCTCGCTGGTGTCGTTGTTGAAGCCGTGGTTCACATTGGGATAGACGAAGATCTCGTAAGTCTTGCCCGCCTGCTTGAGCGCCGCCTCATAAGCGGGGATGCCGGCATCGATGCGCTGGTCGAGCCCGGCGTAGTGCAGCAGCAATGGCGCCTTGATCGAGGGCACTTTGTCGGCGGTGGGCTGCTGGCCGTAATAGGCGACCGCTGCGTCGAGCGTCGGCTCTCCGGCCGCGAGGTTGTTGATGTGCGCGCCGCCCCAGCAGAATCCGACGGCGCCAACCTTGCCGTTAGCGTCCGCGCGTGCCCTCAAGCCGGCAACGGCCGCCCGCGCATCCGCCAGCACGTCCTCGGGCGTCAAAGTGGCGTTCATGCTCGCGGCTTGGTCCGAATCCTCGGGCGCGTCGCCGAGCGGGCTCAAGCAATCCACCGCGAGCGCGGTGAAGCCTTCGATACCGATCCGCCGCGCCACGTCCTTGATATGCGGATTGAGGCCACGGTTTTCGTGGACGACCACAATGCCGGCACGCTTGCCATCGGACTTCGGCGTCACGAGGTAGCCTTTGAGGCCGGGTACGCCCGGGATCGACACAGTCTCGGTGCCGATGCCCGGATCGTTCTCGGCGATGGTCGCGGCTCGGGCGTAGTTGTAGTCGATCAGCGGCAGCAGCAGGCTCGCCGCGGTGGCGCCACCCGCCATCGCCGTGAACCGGTCCAGGAACACGCGGCGGCTCATCCCGCCGTGGGTATAGCGGTCGAACAAATCGATGAAGCGCTGGTCCATGCGCATCCTCCCGGTGCAATTGCCAGCTAGTCTAGCGCGGACTGCGCGCACGACTAGTCGTCAGGCCCCGTTGAGCGCCTGATCACGAGAATTTGTGCAGTGCTCAGTCGTCGTCGCCGGTGCCCGCGCGCTTTTCCTCGAGGCTGAGCGGTCGCGGCAGACGCTGCAGGATCTCCTTGGGCACGACTTGCCAGAAGCGCTTCAGCTCACGCTCCCAGTCCACCAGGATCTGCTCGGCGAAGCGCGATTGAGTTTCGCTGACGTGCTCTTCGATCAGCGCCTTCAGCACGCCCGCCCAATGCGGCGTGGCGATGCGCTGCCAGATCACGGTCTCGGCATTGACGCGGCGCGGGAACTCGTCCGCGGCGTCATAGATGAAGGCCATGCCGCCGGTCATGCCGGCGCCGAAATTATCGCCGATCGGGCCCAGGATGACGGCGGTGCCGCCGGTCATGTACTCGCAGCCGTTGGAGCCACAGCCCTCGACGACGACCTGGGCACCCGAGTTGCGCACGGCGAAGCGCTCGCCGGCTTGGCCCGCCGCGAACAGCCTGCCGGACGTGGCCCCATAGAGCACGGTATTGCCGATGATGGTGTTCTTGTGGCTCTGCAGCGGCGAGGACGTCATCGGGCGCACCACGATGGTGCCGCCGGAGAGTCCCTTGCCCACGTAGTCGTTGGCCTCGCCGAACACCTCGAGCTTCAGGCCCTGCACCGCGAAGGCCCCCAAGGACTGGCCGGCCGAGCCGCGGAGCCGCACCGTGATGTGCCCGGGCTGCAAGCTCGACATCCCGAAGCGCCGCGTCACCATGGCAGAGAGGCGCGTACCGACGGCGCGATGGATATTCCGGACATTGTAAGTGAGCTGCATCTTCTCGCCGACCTCGAACAGCGCCTTCGCGTCCTTGATCATCTGGGCGTCGAGCGTATCCGGCACCTCGTTCCGGCCCTCGAGCGTGCAGTAGCGCGTGTACTCGCCGGGATCCGCCTGCGCCAGGATCGGGTTGAGGTCGAGGTCGTCGAGGTGATGGCCGCCGCGGCTCACCTGCGCCAGCAGGTCCGTGCGCCCGATCACCTCGTTGAGGTTGCGCGCGCCCAGCAAGGCCAGGATCTCGCGGACCTCCTCGGCGACGAAGCTGAAGAGGTTCACCACCTTCTCCGGCGTGCCCGTGAACTTGGCGCGCAGCTTCTCGTCCTGGGTGCAGATGCCGACCGGGCAAGTGTTGGAATGGCACTGCCGCACCAGGATGCAACCCATGGCGACCAGCGAGGCCGTGCCGAGGCCGTACTCCTCGGCGCCGAGAATCGCCGCGATCACCACGTCGCGCCCGGTCTTGATGCCGCCGTCGACGCGCAGCCGGACGCGGTGCCGGAGCCGGTTCAGCACCAGCACCTGATGCACCTCCGAGAGGCCCATCTCCCAGGGGATGCCGGCGTATTTGATGGAGGACTGCGGACTTGCCCCGGTGCCGCCGGCGTGACCGGAGATCAGGATCACGTCGGCGCGCGCCTTGGCGACGCCCGCC
>DATMMM010000241.1:0-5429 GCA_035569735.1 Allostellaceae bacterium
CGATCGGCGCGCCTCCCTTCGCCGCACGCGGCGCGGTGACGGACGAATACTTGCAGGCGTTCCGCGCGCTCTGGACCCAGGAGGATCCGCGCTTTGCGGGCGAGCACGTCAAGTTCGGCGGCATCGTCTTCGCGCCAAAGCCGGTGCAGAAGCCGGGGCCGCCGATCTGGGTGGGCGGGGAGAGCGGGCCGGCCTTGCGCCGCACCGCCCGGCTCGGCGACGCCTGGTATCCGATCGGCACGAACCCCGCGCATCCGCTCGACAGCCTGGCGCGCTACCGCGCCGGTATCGTCCGGTTGCGCAAGGCGGTCGCCGATGCCGGCCGCGATCCCGCGAGCGTCGGGCTGGTCTACCGTGTCGCAAAACATGGCGAGGATGTTCCGAGGAAGGCAAGCGACGGCGAGCGGCGGTTGTTTTCGGGCAGCCCAGCCGACATCGCCGCCGACCTCCGCGATCTCAGCGATCTCGGTGTCACGGACGTCGATTTCGCCTTCCCGGGCGCCACCGCGGAAGAGATGCTCGATGCGATGAAGCAATTCCGCGATAACGTCGTCTCGCGCCTGTAGGGGCACTGTCGGCTTCGCCTATCGGAGGTGCCTCGGCGGCGGCGCCCGGAACGCTCCGGGCGCTGCCGCAGCTCAGGCGGTGGGGGCGAGCCGGCGCTCAAGCGCGCCTTGCTTGATCGCCTTCTGCAGCTTCTCGAAGGCGCGCACCTCGATCTGGCGCACGCGCTCGCGGGAGATGCCGAACTCCTGCGAGAGGTCCTCGAGCGTGGTCGGGTTGTCCTTGAGCCGGCGCTCCTCCAGGATGTGCCGCTCGCGGTCGGTCAGCAGCTTCATCGCCTTGTTGAGGAGGTCGCGGCGGATGCCGAGCTCCTGGCGGTCGCCGAGCCGGGTCTCCTGGTCGTCGCGCTCGTCCACCAGCCAGTCCTGCCACTCGCCCTCGCCGTCGCCATCGGCGCGCACCGGCGCATTCAAGGAATGATCGGGGCCCATCAGCCGGCGGTTCATGCTGATCACGTCCGCCTCGGGCACGTCGAGCTCCTTGGCGATCTTCTTGACGTTCTCGGGCGTCAAGTCGCCCTCCTCGATCGCCTCGATCTGGCCCTTGAGCTTGCGCAGGTTGAAGAAGAGCTTCTTCTGCGCGGCGGTGGTGCCCATCTTCACCAGCGACCAGGAGTGCAGGATGTATTCCTGGATCGCCGCGCGGATCCACCACATCGCGTAGGTCGCCAGCCGGAAGCCGCGGTCGGGGTCGAACCGCTTCACCGCCTGCATCATGCCGACATTGCCCTCCGAGATGAGCTCGGAGAGCGGCAGGCCGTAGCCGCGATAGCCCATGGCGATCTTGGCCACCAGGCGGAGATGGCTGGTCACCAGCCTGTGGGCGGCATCGGGGTCGCCGTGCTCGCGCCAGCGCTTGGCGAGCATGTATTCCTCGCCTTGGTCCAGCAGCGGGAATTTGCGGATCTCCTGGAGGTAGCGGGAAAGACCGCCCTCAGAGGAGATGGTCGGGACAGTGGCCAGGCTCGCCATGGTGCGGCTCCTTAAGACGCTTCAGGGCGAAGCATCCTCCGCTTCGCCCGCCGTCAATTCACATAGCCCATTTTCTGGTTTAGATAACCTACCATTTTGGTCAGGTTTGTCCAACCTTATATATGCTCCAGGATGGTTATCAAATCTTTCATATCATTGGGCAATTCACTTTGGAATTGCAGCCATTCGCCAGTCGCAGGGTGCCTGAAGCCCAGGCTCGCGGCGTGCAAAGCCTGGCGCGGGAAGGCATCGATCGCGGCTTTTATGGGGGCAGGCAAGACCCGCCGCCGACCCCTGCTGCGGCCATAAACGGGGTCCCCTACGAGCGGGTTCCCGTGGGCGGACAGGTGAACGCGGATTTGATGGGTGCGGCCGGTGGCGAGCCGGCACTCCACCAGGCCGGCCGCGTCCTTGAAGATGCGCAGCACGCGATAGCGCGTCATCGCCGCCCGGCCGCCGCGACGCACCACGGCCATGGTCTTGCGGTTCGCGGGGTTGCGGCCGATGGCGCCGGAGATCTCGCCCTCGCGCGGCTGCGGCACGCCCCAGGTGACCGCGAGATAGGCGCGCTCGATCCGGCGCGCGGCGAAGTCGGCGGCGAGCGCCGCGTGCGCGCGCTGGCTCTTCGCCACCACCATGAGGCCGCTGGTGTCCTTGTCGAGCCGGTGCACGATGCCGGGCCGGCGCACGCCGCCGATCCCCGCGAGGCTGTCGCCGCAATGGGCGAGGAGCGCGTTCACCAGCGTGCCGTCGCGATTGCCGGGTGCGGGATGCACGACGAGCCCCGCGGGCTTCTCCAGCACGATCAGGTCCGCGTCCTCGTAGCGGATGTCGAGCGGCATCGCCTGCGCCTCGGGCGCGTCCGCCACCGGAGCCGGCACCGTCACCGCGCAGCGCTGCCCAGGTTTGACCCTCAGGGAGGGGTCCTTTATGGTCGCGCCGTCCACGGACACCAGGCCCGCCTCGACGAGATGCTTGAGGCGGGTGCGCGAGAGATCTCCGAAGCGCCGCGCCAGCAGTCGATCGAGGCGCTCCCCCCGCTCGGCGGCCTCGACGGTCGCGCTCAGCACGCGCTGCTCGCGTGCGACAGGCTCGTCGGTGGGGGCTGCGGCCATCGGGCCGCCAGAGTGGACCCGAACCATGCGTGCTCTCAAGGTCCTGGTGGTGGTGCTGGGGGTCCTGCTGCTGGCGGGCTTCGCGGTGGTCGTCGTCACCATCATGAGCCGGATGGGCCAGCGTGCGACGCCGGTCGCCGCGGCGGCGCGGCCGGCGCCCTTCGGCAATACCACGGTCATGCTGCCGGAGAACGCCCTGGTCATGGAGGTGCAAGGCGCGGGCGACCGCATCCTGCTCCGGCTCGATCTCGCCGACGGCACCGAGATGCTGCTCGTCCTCGACGCCGCCACCGGCACCGAGCTCGGCCGCATCAAGCTCGACCACGAGAAGGCGCCGTGATGGGAGCAAAGCAAAGCTTTAGCGCAGGGGACGCGGAGGTCGCGCAGAGGACGCCGAGGGAAGTTCACCACAGGGACAGTGAGACAGTGAGACAGTGAGAAGGTTTGTTTTCGGGCGCGAAGCGTCCATTCCTTCCCCTCGCTGCCTCACCGCCTCTGTGGTGGTCTTACCTTCGCTTCCCCTGCGTCCCCCGCGAAACCTCCGCGTCCTCTGCGCTAAGTCTTTCTTCCTTTGTGAGGGAACCGGATGAATTTCAGCAGCGATAACGTGACGGGCGTGGCACCGGAGATCATGGCGGCGCTGGCGACGGCGAATGCGGGGGCGGCGGCCGCTTATGGCGCCGATGCCGTCACCGAGGGGCTCGTGCGCCGCTTCTCCGAGGTGTTCGAGCGCGAGGTGGCGGTGTTCCCGGTCGCGACCGGCACGGCCGCGAACGCGCTGGCGCTGGCGTGCCTGACGCCGCCCTGGGGCGTCATCTATGGCCACCGCGACGCCCATTTTCAGGTCGATGAATGCGGCGCGCCCGAGTTCTATACCGGCGGCGCCAAGCTCCGGATGCTCGAGGGCGACCACGGCAAGATCACGGCGGCCGGGCTCGAGGCGGCGATCACGGGCCGCGGTGTCGTGCACCACGCCCAGCCGGCCTCGGTGAGCCTCACGCAAGCGAGCGAGGCGGGCACCGTCTACCAGGTGGCGGAGATCGAGGCGGTCGCCGAGGTGTGCCGCCGGCACGGGCTCGCGCTGCACATGGACGGCTCGCGCTTTGCGAACGCGGTGGTGGCGCTCGAGCGCTCGCCGGCGGAGCTCACCTGGCGGGCAGGCGTCGAGGCGCTCTCCTTCGGCGCTACCAAGAACGGCGCCATGGCGGCGGAGGCGGTGGTGTTCTTCGATCCCGTGAAAGCCGCGGATTTCGCCTATCGGCGCAAGCGCGGCGGCCACCTCTTCTCCAAGATGCGGTTCCTCTCGGCCCAGCTCGAGGCCTATCTCGCTGACGATCTCTGGCTCCGGAACGCGCGGCACGCCAACCGGATGGCGGCGCGGCTGGCGGTGGGGCTCGAGGCCGTGCCGGGCGCGCGGCTGCAGCATCCCGTCGAGGCCAACGAGCTCTTCGTGGAGCTGCCCGACCCCGTGATCCGCGGCCTCTACGCCGACGGCTTCCAGTTTTACCGCTGGCACAACGAGGCTAGCGTGGTGATCCGGCTGGTGACGGCCTTCGACACCGCGCCCGCGGCGGTCGACGCCTTCCTCGCCTCCGCTCGGCGCCACGCCGAGCACGTGCCGAGCGTCCGGCGGAGCTGACGCGAGCGCGGCCGATGCCGGCGATCGCCCGCGACAAATTTCGGGAACCGAATGCAGCGCCAAAAATTCATTCTCTCTTAACGCGGCAGGCGGCAACTCGCGCCGCCGCCGCTGGTGCGGCGAAAGCGACAGCAGAGAAATGCCGATTCCACGCGGGTTTCTGAGCTCTCTCGCGAAGCGCCTCGCGCTCGCGCGTAACCGTCTCTTAACCTTGTCGACGAGCGCTCGCATAGATGCGTGCGTGTCACGTCGGCGAAAAAAATCTCTCTAGAGCCAAAGAAGTACTTGCATCACTCGAAATAGCGTTTATCTATCGAACCCGCGACGCTATTCGCACGTGCCTATGGCCCATCGTGGTTATGCAACGACGTAACGCGTCCTTTTTGGCAGAACCGGTCGTCGTGGACCGGATCCCGAGAGGGAGGTCGATATGGTTGCTATCCGACGCAGGGCCGCAGCGCCCTGGACCGAAGCCGCTTACCGGCTGAACAGGGTTGCCCGCGGCAGCGGTCGCCGCGCTTCCATAGAACCGAGTTGTGTGAGTTGAGCCACGAGCTCCGGGCCGCGGTGTTCTACACCGTGCTTGGAACGCCACGCCTCTCCAGCGCCCGACGCTCCCGCGTCCGGGCACCCGGAGGACGCGTCGCGCTGCATGCTCGCGAAGCCGCGGATTTCCTGGCGTTCCCTGGGAACGCCAGCCGCGCGGCGGCGTTGAGCCCGCGCTAAGCGCAACCGTCCTCGACCAGCGGGACATAAGGAATTCCTGACCATGAATGAGCGTATCGCACGTTTCCTCGCCGAGCGTCAGCCCGACACTCCCTGCCTCGTCGTCGACCTCGACGTGGTCGGCGACGCCTACGAGATGCTCCGCCGGTACCTCCCGCTCGCCAAGATCTTCTACGCCGTCAAGGCCAACCCGGCCGACGAGGTCGTGGGCATGCTGCGCGAGCTCGGCTCCAGCTTCGACGTGGCGAGCCGCGGCGAGATCGACCTGGTGCTCGACAAGGGCATCTCGGCCGACCGGATCTCCTTCGGCAACACCATGAAGAAGGAGCGGGACATCGCCTACGCCTTCCAGCGGGGCGTGCGCCTCTTCGCCTTCGACAGCGAGCCGGAGCTCGAGAAGCTCGCGCGCGCGGC
>DATMMM010000242.1:0-21429 GCA_035569735.1 Allostellaceae bacterium
CCACGACCGCTGGAAAGAGCTTTGCGAGAAGGCCTACGGCAAGGCCGAGATCATCGTGGCCAAGCAGCGCCACGGCCCCATCAACAACGTGATGCTCCGCTTCGACGGCGACACGACGAAATTCAGCAACTTCGTCGCCGACGACCATCTGCCCGAGCAGACCAACGTCTGAGCCTGGCCCGAGCGAGATCGCGATCCGCTTCGCCGCGCGCGCCGAGAGTGCCACGCTCGCCAAGCTCATCCGCGCAGCCTTCGAGGAATACCGCGGCCGGCTCGAGCCCGAGTCGGGGGCGCTCAGCGAGACCGCGGAGACCATCGCCGCCGCCTTCGCCGATCACGCCGTCATCGTCGCCGAGGCCGGCCGCAGGCTGGTGGGCTGCCTGCTGGCGACACGCCGGGGCGACGATCTCTATCTCGGCCGCTTCGCGGTGCATCCGGACTTCCGCCGCCATGGCGTCGCGAGCCGCCTGCTGGCGGAAGCCGAGCGCCACGCTCGCGAGACCGGCGCCGCCGCTCTCGCCCTGGGGGTGCGGATCGCCCTCCCCGGCAACTTCCGCTACTTCGCCGCGCGCGGATTCCGGGAAGTCGGCCGCGAGGCGCACCCGGGCTTCGACCACCCGACCTCAATCAAAATGGCCAAACGGCTCTAAGTGCTCGCTGATACCGCCGGAAGGCATTAGACTGCCCGGCCTCATAGAAGCCTGAGCAACCGCACCTTCCCTCGATGTCCTCCAATCGCCTAGCCCCTGCGCGCCGCCGTCTGGCGAGCGCCGACGCTGCCGCGGATCGCGCCAGCGCCATTCTGGAAATCGATCTGGAGGCCATCCAGCGGAACTGGCGCCTGCTGCAGGGGAAGGTCGGCAAGGCTGTCCAGTGCGCCGCGGTCGTAAAGGCGGACGGCTACGGGCTCGGCGCCATGCGCGTGGCCAAAGCCCTTGCATCCGTGGGCTGTAAGACCTTCTTCGTCGCAACGCTCGAGGAGGCCCTGACGCTGCGGGAGGCACTCAAGACCGCGGAGATCGTGGTGCTCGATGGCCTGCTGCCGCGGACCGAGCAGGAGGTGCTGCACGCGCGGCTCATTCCCGTGCTGAATGACCTCGGTCAGCTCGACGTCTGGCGCAAGCTCGTCTTGCCGCTGAAGCAGCGCCCGGCGGCGATGCTCCACCTCGACACTGGCCTCTCCCGGCTCGGTCTCTCCCGCACGGAGACGCAGGTGCTGCTGGGCGAGCCCGATCGCCTCGCGGGCGTGACGCTCCGGGCGATCATCAGCCACCTCGTGGTGGCCGAGGATCCCAAGCACGCCAAGAATGCGGAGCAGCGCCGCCTGTTCCTCGCCGCCCGGCGCAAATTGCCGCCGGCGCCGGCGAGCCTGGCGGCGTCCGCGGGCATCTTCCTCGGACCGGATTTTCACTTCGACATGGTGCGCGCAGGGGCCGCACTCTACGGCGTCAATCCGCTCACAAATCAGTTGAACCCCATGTCACAAGTAATTCATTTAAAGGGAAAAATCGTTCAGGTCCGCGACGTTGACAGGGGCGAGACCGTTGGCTATGGTGCCGAGCACCGCATGGACCGGGGGGGTCGCATTGCAACCGTCGCGGTGGGCTACGCCGACGGCTGGTTTCGCTCGTCGAAGAACCGGGCCATGGCGGGAATCGCGGGCCGGCAGGTCCCGATCGTCGGGCGTATCTCCATGGATCTGATGACACTCGACGTTACCGGGCTCGATCCCGCGCTGGTCGAGGTCGGCGGCTTCGTCGATCTCATCGACGCCAAGAACCCCGTGGACGTCGTGGGCGCGCGCGCCGGCACGATCGGCTACGAGGTGCTGACCGCCCTCGGCCGGCGCTATCACCGCGTCTATCTCGGCGGCTAGCCGATGCCGATCCTCGGCTTCCTCGCCTCGACCGGCGCGGTGTTCCTGAACGCCCTCGCTGCGAGCGGGCGGATGGCGCTCTTCACCCTCGCGGCTTTGAGCCATTGCGCCCGGCCACCGATCTACCTTCGCCTGATCGGGCGGCAGATGATCGACATCGGCTACTACTCGCTGCCGGTGGTGGGCTTGACCGCGCTCTTCACGGGCATGGTCCTGGCGCTGCAGACCTATACCGGCTTCAGCAGCTTCGCCGCCGAGAGCGCGGTGCCGACCGTGGTGGTGCTGTCGGTCACCCGTGAGCTCGGGCCGGTGATCGCGGGTCTGATGGTCGCGGGCCGCATCGGCGCCGCGATTGCGGCCGAGCTCGGCACCATGCGCGTCACTGATCAGATCGACGCGCTCACCACCCTCTCGACCAATCCCTACAAGTATCTGGTGGTGCCGCGCGTGCTCGCGGGCACCATCGCCTTGCCGGTGCTGGTCTTCATCGCCGACATCATCGGCGTGTTCGGCGGTTTCCTGGTCGGCGGCTACAAGCTCCGCTTCAACCCCGCCGCCTACATCCAGCGCACCGCGGATTTCCTGCAGACCAACGACGTGACGGCGGGGCTGGTGAAGGCCGGCGCGTTCGGCTTCGTGGTGGCGCTCATGGGCTGCTATTTCGGCTACAACTCGAAGGGCGGCGCCGAGGGCGTGGGCGCCGCCACCACCTACGCGGTGGTGTCCGCCTCGATCATGATCCTGCTGCTTGACTACGTCCTCACCGCGCTGCTGTTTGTGGGGCGCTGACGCATGCCAAAGCCTGCCGGCACTCCCAAGATCGTGATCCGCGGCCTGCGAAAATCCTTCGGCCGGAAGGTCGTGCTGGACGGGCTCGACCTCGAGATCGGCGCTGGCGAGAGCCTGGTCGTGATTGGCGGCTCCGGCACCGGCAAATCGGTGCTGGCGAAATGCATCATCGGCCTGATGCAAGCCGACGGCGGCTCGATCAAGATCGATGGCGAGGAGATGGTCGGCCGCTCCGCCGGCGAGCGCGAGCGCGTCATGCGCAAGTTCGGCATGCTATTCCAGGGCGCGGCCCTCTTCGATTCCCTTCCGGTCTGGGAGAACGTCGCCTTCGGCCTGATCCAGGGCCGCCACGTCGCGCGTGCCGAGGCGAAGACCACCGCGCTCGAGAAGCTGGCCCAGGTCGGCCTCGGGCCCGACGTCGGCGAGCTCCGGCCCTCGGAGCTGTCTGGCGGCATGCAGAAGCGCGTGGCGCTCGCCCGCGCGATTTGCGCCGAGCCCGAGATCATCATCTTCGACGAGCCCACCACCGGCCTCGACCCGATCATGGCTGACGTGATCAACCACCTCATCGTCCAGTGCGTCCGCCAGCTCGGCGCCACCGCCATGTCGATCACCCACGACATGGTGAGCGCGCGCAAGATCGCCGATCGCATCGCGATGATTTACAAGGGCCGGATCATCTGGTCCGGCCCCACCGCCGAGATCGACCATTCCGGCAATCCCTACGTGGAGCAGTTCATCCACGGCCGCGCCGAGGGCCCGATCCAGATGGAAGTGCGGGCGTCCTGACGCCGGGAGCGACGACTTGGCCCGTGCGCATACCCGTTTCGTCTGCCAGCAATGCGGCGCCGCCTATCCCAAATGGGCTGGCCGCTGCGAAGCCTGCGGCGGCTGGAACAGCCTGGTCGAGGAAACCACCCAGTCCGCCTCGCCCCGCGGACTCGGCGGCGGCAAGGGCAAGAAACTCGATGTGGTCGGCCTCGCCGGCACCAGCACGCCTCTGCAGCGGCGGATCACGGGGATCGCCGAGTTCGACCGGGTCTGCGGCGGCGGCCTCGTGCCGGGCTCGGCGTTGCTCGTCGGTGGCGACCCCGGCATCGGCAAATCGACCCTGCTGCTTCAAGCGATGTCGGCGCTCGCGGTGCCCCAGGGCGGGCGGTCCGCCGCCACCTGCCTCTACATCTCCGGTGAAGAGTCGCTCGATCAGATCCGCTTGCGCGCGCTTCGCCTTGGCGTCGCCGAGACGCCGGTGCAGCTCGCCGCCGCCACCGGCGTGCGCGACATCGCGGCCTCCCTCGATCAGCGCGGCGGGCCCGAGGTCGTGGTGGTCGATTCCATCCAGACGCTCTATCTCGACAGCCTCGACAGCGCCCCCGGCACGGTGAGCCAGGTGCGGGCATCCGCCCATGAGCTCATCCGTCTCGCGAAGGAGCGCGGCTTCTCCCTGCTTCTCGTGGGCCATGTGACCAAGGAGGGCACCATCGCCGGTCCGCGCGTGCTCGAGCACATGGTCGATACCGTGCTCTACTTCGAGGGCGAGCGCGGCCACCAGTTCCGCATCCTGCGCGCGGTCAAGAACCGGTTCGGGCCGACCGACGAGATCGGCGTCTTCGAGATGACCGACCGCGGCCTCGCCGAGGTGCCGAACCCCTCGGCACTATTCCTGGCGGAGCGGCGGGGCGAGGTCAGCGGCTCCGCGGTGTTCGCAGGCATGGAGGGAACGCGGCCCGTGCTGATGGAGATCCAGGCACTGGTCGCCCCCTCTCCTCTCGGCACGCCGCGCCGCGCGGTCATCGGCTGGGACGGCAACCGCCTCGCGATGGTGCTCGCCGTGCTCGACACCCGCTGCGGGCTCGCGATCGGCACCAACGATATTTACCTCAACGTCGCCGGCGGCCTGCGCATCGCCGAGCCCGCAGCCGACCTCGCGGTGGCGGCGGCGCTGATCTCGGGCGCAACGCAGCAGCCGGTACCGGCGGACACCGTCGTCTTCGGCGAGATCGGGCTTTCCGGCGAAGTGCGCCCGGTGGCGCAGGCCGAAGCGCGGCTCAAGGAGGCGGGCAAACTCGGATTCACCGCGGCCTGGATGCCGCGGCGCTCGAGCCAGGCGCGCACCCGCGCGCCCGAGGGCGGTCCGACCTCGATCCGCGAGATCGCGCATCTGGGCGATCTCCTCGCCCGCTTCGACGTGACGCCGGGGCGAGCGGCACCGCGCCGCACGGCGCCGCAGTGACCAAGATTCGACACGGCGGCCGACTCCGCCGCATTTTCCGAATTCTTTCGGCCCGACCTCGCCGCCTGTGAGACAATAGACGCATGAATCCATTCGACATCTTCGTCATTGTCCTGATCGTGCTGTCGGGGCTGTTCGCTTTCGCTCGGGGATTTGTCAGGGAGACGCTGTCGGTCGGTACCTGGGTCGGCGCCAGCTTCGCCGCGCTCTACGCCTTCCCCTTCGCCCGACCGATCGCCGAGCGCTGGCTTGCCAAAGGGATCTTTGCGGACTCCGCGGCCTCGCTCTCGGTCTTCGTCGTCGTCTTGATCGCACTCTCGCTCGTGAGCTCGGCGATCTCGCGCCGGGTCAAGCACAGCTCCCTCTCCACCCTCGACCGAACCCTCGGGCTGCTGTTCGGATTGCTGCGCGGCGTGATCCTTGCCTGCCTCGTCTATATCGGCGTGGGCTGGGCGTTGCCTGAGGCGAACCGGCCGCCCTGGATCAAAGAGGCGCGCACGGGCTCGCTGCTGCAGATCGGCGCCGATAGGCTCAAAGCCCTGGTACCGAGCACGGTGCGCAGCCACGCCGAGACCACCGCCGCGGATGCCCAGCAGCGGCTGGATCAGGCGCGGGAGGCCACGGACGCCATCCGCGCGCTGCAGCAGCCCACGACCGCGGCGCCGAAGGCCTCCGACGCCGAGACCCGCAAGGGCTACACCGCCGACCAGCAACGCGACATGAACCGGCTCATCCAACAGAACACGCAATAGCCGCGCCGGCGCCGCGAGCCTCGAGCAACCGGACCGGCGCTTGCTGGAAACCCGGCCCAGATAGGCCGACTCGCAGTAGGCGTTTCGGCGCCCGTCCGCGGCGGCGCCCGCATCCGGCTGGCCCCGCAAGGAGTTGACCGAGCCGGCTGGAAGTGACCGCGGATTGCGTGTAGAACCCTCTCCGCCGGGGCCTCAAAAAGCTGCGGAGTCGTGCCTATCTAGATAGCGTGGGTTCTCCCCTGATGCCGCCGATTGCCGAGGGTCCAGACATGCCGACCACGCACCCTTATGACGACGACCATTTGAGGGAAGAGTGCGGCGTCTTCGGCGTGTTCGGGCACCCGGAAGCGGCGGCTCTGGTCGCGCTCGGCCTCCATGCGCTGCAACATCGCGGCCAGGAAGCCGCGGGGATCGTGGCTTTCGACGGCGAGCAGTTTCATGCTCACCGGGACATGGGCCATGTCGGCGACATTTTCGCCTCGAAGGAGGTGATGGCGCGCCTCGCCGGCCATTCCGCGCTCGGCCACGTCCGCTATGCCACCACCGGCGAAGTCGCTATGCGCAACGTGCAGCCGCTGTTCGCCGATTTCGAGTTCGGCGGCCTCGCGATCTGCCACAATGGCAACCTCACCAACTCCTATCACCTGCGCCGGCAGCTCGTGCGACGCGGCAGCCTGTTCCAGTCGACCAGCGATACCGAGGTGATCGTCCACCTGATCGCCACCAGCCTCAAGCGCACGGTCGAGGACCGCATGGTTGAGGCGCTGCGCCAGGTGGAAGGCGCCTATTCGCTGGGCGCGCTGGCGCAGGACGGGTTGATGGCGGTGCGCGATCCCCTGGGCGTGCGGCCGCTGGTCCTGGGACAGCTTGGCGACGCCTGGATCATCTCCTCGGAGACCTGCGCGCTCGACATCATCGGTGCGGATTTCGTGCGCGATGTGGAGCCCGGCGAGCTCCTGACCATCGATGCGCTGGGCGTGCGCAGCTCGCGCCCGTTCCCGAAGGCGCGCAAGCGCTTCTGCATCTTCGAGCACATCTATTTCGCGCGTCCCGACAGCGTGGTCGAGGGCAGCAGCGTCTATGAGGCGAGGAAGCGCATCGGCGCCGAGCTCGCCCGCGAGAGCCATATCGATGCCGATATCGTGGTGCCGGTGCCGGATTCAGGCGTGCCCGCGGCGATCGGCTACGCGCAGGAGTCGGGTCTGCCCTTCGAGCTCGGCATCATCCGAAATCATTATGTCGGGCGCACCTTCATCGAGCCGACCGATCAGATCCGCCACCTCGGCGTCAAGCTCAAGCACAACGCCAACCGCTCGAGCCTCGAGGGCAAGCGCGTCGTGCTGGTGGACGATTCGATCGTGCGCGGGACCACCTCGACCAAGATCGTCGACATGGTGCGCAGCGCCGGCGCGCGCGAAGTGCATATGCGCATCTCCAGCCCGCCGACCACGCATTCCTGCTTCTATGGCATCGCGACACCCGAGCGCGAACAGCTCCTGGCCTCGCGCTACGACGTGCGCGCCATGGGCCGCTTCATCGGCGCCGACAGCCTCGCCTTCGTGTCGATCGACGGGCTCTACCGCGCCATGGGCGAGGCGGGCCGCGACCCCGCGGCGCCGAAGTTCTGCGACGCCTGCTTCACTGGCGATTATCCGATCGCGCTCACCGATCACGAGGCCGGCAAGGTCTCGATCCAGCTGTCGCTCCTGGCCGAGACGGCTTGAGCGCATGACGGCGGCGAGCGACGGCCGGCTCAAGGGCCGCCTGGCGCTCGTCACCGGCGCGTCGCGGGGCTTGGGCGCGGCGCTCGCCAGACGCTTTGCCGCGGAGGGCGCTCACGTCATCCTGACGGCCCGCACGCAGGGTGGCCTGGAGGAGGTCGACGACGAGATCCGCAAGGCCGGCGGCGCGCCGGCGACGCTTCTGCCGCTGGACCTGCGCGAGCTCGACAAGATCGACCAGGTGGGTGCCGCGATCCAGCAGCGCTTCGGCCGGCTCGACGTGCTGGTCGGCAACGCCGCCGTGCTCGGCAGGCTGTCGCCGCTCGGGCACCTGGATCCCAGGAGCTGGGACGAGGTGATGGGGGTGAACCTGACCGCCAACTGGCGACTGATCCGCTCGCTCGATCCGCTGCTGCGGTCGTCCGATGCCGGCCGGGCGCTCTTCGTCACCTGCGCCGCCGCACGCGACCTGGCCGCCTACTGGGGTGCCTATGCCACGAGCAAAGCCGCGCTCGAGGCGCTGGTGCGTATCTACGCGCGTGAGCTCGCCATCACCAAGGCGACCGCGAACCTGGTCGATCCCGGCATCATGGCGACGGCGTTGCGCCTGCGCGCCTTTCCCGGCGAGGACCGTGCCAGGCTGGCGGCGCCCGAAAGCCGCACCGACACTTTCGTGGCGCTCGCCGAGCCGGGCTCGCCGCGGAACGGCGAGCTTGTTTCCGCCGTTGCGTGATCGTTAATTGCGGGTTGCTCGATTTGCATCTCAACACAGGAGGAAACGATGCGGTGGCTGACGATTTTGGGGGTGGTGCTCCTCCTGCTGGGAATCGCCGGGCTGGTGGTCCGGGTGATCCCCGTCCGGCATACCGAAGAGGTCGCCAAGATCGGACCGCTCACCGCGACCCAGACCAAGGAGGATGATTATCCGATCCCGACCTATGCCGGCGTGCTCGCCGTGCTGGCGGGCGCCATCCTGATTTTCGCGGACCGGAGGCGGGTTTGAGCCGACCTCAGTCTTTTGCGGCGTAGGGGTTCTTGCCCTTCCTGAGCATCATCCGGATCGGCACCCCCGGCAGGTCGAAATCCTCGCGCATGAGCTTCACGAGATAGCCGCGGTAGGAATCCGGGAGATCGCCGGGCTTGGAGGCGAAGAGCGCGAAGGTGGGCGGGCGGATGTTCGCTTGCGTCATGTAACGCAAGCGCAGCCGGCGTCCCGAGACCAGCGGCGGCGGATGTCGCGCTTGAGCCGCTTCGAGCCAGCGATTGAGCGCGGGCGTGGCGATCCGCCGGTTCCAAGCGGCATGCGCCGCGAAGACCGCCGGCATGAGCTTCTCGAGACCGCGTCCGGTCTTGGCAGAGAGCGTCACCGCAGAGATGCCCTGCAGTTGCGGCAGCGACACCTCGATCCGATCGCGCAGCCGCTCCAGCGCCTTCGGCTTTTCGCTGACGAGGTCCCATTTGTTACCCGCGAGCACGAGGGCCCGCCCCTCCTGCTCGACGAGCCTTGCGATGGCGAGGTCCTGGCGCTCCAGCATCGCCTCGGCGTCAATAACGAGCACCACCACCTCGGCGAAGCGGATCGCGCGCAGCGTGTCGGTGACCGAAAGCTTCTCCAGCTTGGCTTCCACCTTGGCTTTGCGGCGGAGCCCCGCGGTGTCGATGAGCCGCACGGGCTTTCCCTGCCAGCGCCATTCGACCGCGATCGCGTCCCGGGTGATGCCCGCCTCGGGCCCGGTCAGCAGCCGCTCTTCGCCCAGCAGCCGATTGACCAGTGTCGACTTGCCGACGTTCGGACGACCCACCACGGCGAGCTGCAGCGGTTTCGGAGCCTCCGGCGCCGGCTCGTCCTGGTCCGGCTCGCCGGATGGGGCAGCCAGGCTGTCGATCAGCGGGCGGAGCGCGTCGTAGAGCTCGCCCATGCCCTCGCCGTGCTCCGCCGAGATCGCGATCGGCTCGCCGAGGCCCAGCGCATAGGCATCCAGCCGCCCGGCGTCGCCCGCCCGGCTCTCGGTCTTGTTCGCGATCAGCAGGATCGGCACACCTTGCCGGCGCAAGCGCCCGGCGAAGTGCCGATCGACCGGCGTTATGCCGGCGCGCGCATCGATCAGAAACAGGACGACGGCGGCACTACCGACCGCGCGCTCGGTCTGCTCGCTCATGCGCGCGGGAAGGCTCTCGCGCTCCGCCTCCTCCAGGCCCGCTGTGTCGAGCACGCGGAAGCGTAGGTCGCCGAGCCGCGCATCGCCCTCGCGCCAGTCGCGCGTGACGCCCGGCGTGTCGTCGACCAGCGCCAGCCGCCGTTGCGTCAGGCGGTTGAACAAGGTGGACTTGCCGACATTCGGGCGGCCGACGATGGCAACCGTTGCGGTCATGAGTTGCGCCTGCAGGTTCCGATCATGCTGGTCCCGGAACATGCTCCAGATTCTTCGGCTTGTCGCATCTTCTGCGCCGAACCAGCGTCCACCTCGGCGGGAAATTCTCCAGCCGATATTGCGCCTAGTCTAGCGATAGGCGATGAGGTCGGCGCCCTGGGTGACGATATAGAGCGTCTGGTTCGCGAGCACCGGCGCCACATAGCTGCCGTCAGAGAACACGATCCGTCCGAGCGGCTTGCCGGTATAGGGCGAAATCGAGATCGCATCGCCGTTCGAGGCCAGGACGATTAACCGGTCGCTCGCCAGCAACGGTCCCGACCAGTCGAGCGGGCTCTTCTTCTTCTCCTGGTTCTCGTAGCGCGGCAGGTCGAGCACCCATTTGATCTTGCCTTCGCGGCGCGTCAGGCAAACCACAGAGTACTCGTTGGTCAGGACGTAGACGTAATCGCCGGCGACCCAGGGCGTGTAGGTGCCGCCGATGTCCTGCTCCCACACCCGGTCGCCGGTGCGCAAATCGATCGCCACCATGCGGCCGCTATGACTGATCGCGAAAACCAGGCCGTGGTCGATCACCGGCCGCCCGCGGATGTCCGCGAGCTGCGTCAGCGCATCGAGGCCGCGCGCGCTCGCGAGGTTGTCGGTCCAGAGCGGCCGGCCGTTCTCGACCCGGAGCGCGAAGACCTCGCCGGAGGAATAGGCGACCACGACGATATCGCCTTCCACCGCGGGGCTCGAGCCACCGAGCAATCCCGCGGTCTCCGGCAGGCCATTGTGAGTCCAGAGGATGCGGCCATCGTCGGCCGCCAGCACCTCCAGCTGATTCTGGACCGTGACGGCAAAGACGCGGCCATCCGCCACGGTGGGCGCGGCGTGGAGCGGATCCGGCACCGCACGTCGCCACAGCTCCTTCCCCGTGGCGGCATCGAGGGCGAGGAGCTCCGCATAGCCGGTGGCGACGTAGACGCGGTTACCCAGCGCCGCAACGCCGCCACCGAAAGTGGTGGTGTTCGCCTTCTTCGGCTGAGTGTCGAACTTCCAGAGCCGGCGACCATTGCCGGCGTCGAAGGCGGTCACCACGGATTCCGCATCCATGGTGAAGATCCGGCCGTTCTCGATGACGGGCGCGGCCAGCACCTGGCCGGCGCGCGAATTCCCCTGGCCGAAGCTGCGCGACCAGGCCTCGTGCACCTGCTCGCCGAGCGCCAGATGATACATGGCATGGCTCGGATAGCCGCCGGCCTCGGGCCAATCGCGATTCACGACGGGCTGCGGCAAGCGAACGTCGACCTCTTGGATCGAGGGATCCGGCCGGACTTGCTGCTCGAGATTGAGCACCGAGACCCGCTTGCCCGGGAGCGGCGGTTTAGGCGCCTCCGGCAGCAGCGAGTCGATGGTATCGGCAATGTCGCAGCTCGCCAAACCGAGCGCGAGCACGGCGATCGCCACAGTAAAAAGCCTGCTCATCCCCCCACAAACCCCAATTCAGGACTGCAATGCAGCCACCATCTGCGCAGCACGCGCCCGCAGACCCCTCGGCGCCGTCAGGTCGTCGGCGAGTTTTTGATAATCCGTGCGCGCGGCGGCACGATCGCCGACCTTCAAATGCACGATCGCCGTCACCTCGATCGCCGATGAATGCCAGGGATTGTCCGGATTGCTCACGGGCGCCAAGCGGTCGAGGATCGCCTGCGGATCGACCGTCTCGACCGCATGCAGCCCCCAGAGGACCGTCGCGAGATCGCGATAGATCGGATCGACCGGGGCGTCCTTGGCGATGGCGTCATAGGCGGTAATCGCCGCGGCCTCGTCGCCCGCCCGTGCCCGGAGCGCCGCCGCCTCGAGCCGGGCGACCACGGCGCGCCCGGCATGCGCGCTCGTCGCCAGCGAGTTCAGGGCGTCTGCGGCCTCGGCGAGCTTGCCGGCGCGCGCGTCATCGAGCGCCAGGGCAGAGCGCAGGCCTTCGGCCTCACGCTGCTGCTGATCGTGGTGCCGCCAGTAGGTAACCCCCGCCGTCGCGACGATGATCAGCGCGGCGAGCCCAATCATATAGTTGTGGTATTGCTTCCACAGCCTCAGCCATTTGTCATGGCGTAAGTCTTCATCAACTTCTTGAAAGATATCGCTCAAGGCACAACCCCGGACCAAAACGGGCGCTACCATAGCGGCTCAGCTCCCGGTAGGCAAACGCGGGGCGAAGCACTGGACGAGCCGGCCGAAATCGGGAAGACTTGGCTACCATGAGTGCCGACGAGACAATTCACTAGAGGCGGGTGGAGGATGGCAACGCTCCACCGCCTCGGCGACTACCGGCGCAAGGCCAAGGCCGTCTTCTTCAGTCGCACCGAACTCAACCAGCTGCTTTCCCTCTATAGCCGCCAAGTGATGCGGGGGGAGTGGCGCGACTACGCGATTGACCAGCGCGAGAATGCGGCGGTGTTCTCCGTCTTCCGGCATACCCAGGAGCGCCCGCTCTATACGATCGTCAAATTCGCCCCGGGCGCCGGCCGCCATGGCGATTTCGCGGTCTCGAGCGGTCCACAGCGGCTGGCAAGCGGAGCCACGATCACCGACGTTCTGCGTAGCCTGCAAAAGCGCCTGCCCGCCATGCGGCCGGTCGAGCTCGAAAGCTACCGCTGATCAAGACCCGTTCGGCGGGGCGCCCAGCCCCGCGCGCTGGATCCCTCGGCTGTCCTGCCGGAGCTAGCGTCGGCGCTCCCGCTCGATCAGCGGCTCGATGCCGAGCGCCATCGCGAGGAGCCGTCGATCCTCCCCGTGGCCGCCGACCACGGTCAGTCCGACGGGCGCCTCGCCCGGCGGCGAGATCGGAATAGTGATCGCGCAACGATCGAGAAAATTGATCGGCGCGGTGTTGCGCAGTATGCGCGCATTGAGCCGCCAGAAATCCTCATCCTTTGCGAAGGCCGCGATCGGCGGCGCCACCAGCGGTAGGGTCGGCATGATCAGCGCATCGACATCGGCGGCCTCACGCGCGACGCGCGCGATAAGGTCCGCGCGTTGCTCGAGCAGCCTGACATACTCGACCGCCGTCATCTCGCGGCCGCGCTCGATGCGCACGCGCACGCGTGGGTCGTAGTCTCCGCCGCGCCGTTTCAGGACCGGCTCGTGCCAGGCATAGGCCTCGCAGGGAGAGAAGCCGCCCTTCGCATTGATCGCGGCATAGTCGCCGAGCGGCTTCAATGGCAGCTCCACGATGCGCGCGCCCGCGCGGGCGAGCGCCGAGGTCACCCGCTCGAAGGCGCCGGCGACGGCCGGCTCCAGATCGTCGAGCACGAGGGTCTGGGGAATGCCGAGCCGGAGCGCCTCGACCGGGATCGCTTCCGGCACGGTGGGCGGCTCGCCCGCAAGGACCGCATCGGTGAGCGCGCAGCACGCGACGCTGGCTCCGATCGGCCCGATCGAATCGAGCGTGGTCGAGAGCGGCGTCGCACCCTGCCGCGGTATCCGGAACTGCGTGGGCTTGAGACCGGCAAGGCCGCAGAACGCGGCGGGGATGCGCACGGATCCGCCGGTGTCGGTGCCGATCGCCACCGCCGCCATGCCATCGGCGACCGAGATCGGCGCGCCCGCGGAGGAGCCCCCAGGGATGCGCTTGCGGTCCCAGGGATTGCCGGGCGTGCCGTAGTGCGGATTGATGCCGACGCCGGAAAACGCGAACTCCGTCATGTTTGTGCGGCCCATGAGCACGGCGCCCGCGGCCTTGAGCCGCGCCACGATGGGCGCATCCGCCTTGGCGGGCGGCGCGTCGTCGAGCGCGCGGGAGCCCGCGAGCGTGCGCTCGCCCGCGACGTCGAAGAGATCCTTGATCGAGACCGGGATGCCCGCCAGCGGCGAGGCGACGTATCCCGCGGCGCGCAACTTGTCCTGCGCGTCGGCCGCCGCGCGGGCGCTCTCCGCGTAGACCGTGAGGAAGGCGCGTTTGCCCTCGCCCGCGGGATCGGCGATGCGATCGAGCGCCGCATCGGCGAGCGCCCGGCTGGTGGTGCGGCCCGCCGCGAGATCGGCCGCGAGCTTGGCGAGCGTGGGCAGCGGGGCGGACGCGGTCATGGACATGCCTCGTTTCTGCGACTGGCCTGAACCCGAGCAAACACTGCACCGGTGAATCTGGCAAGACTGTGACGCTCGAGCGGCGAGCCTAAGACGAGACTAACTCGCGACGGGATCGGCCGCAGACCTGCAATGCAGGCTTTGCGCTGGGCGCGGGCCCGCATGCGGCGGAAGATGTGGACCCTGCCCCGCTGCAGTGGTCGATCATGGACAAAGTCGTCATGCCAGTGCCGACCCGCGAGGAAGTGCGGCGCGGCATCCTTTACATGATCCTCGCCGTCGCGGTCTTCGCGGTGGTGAACGCGCTCGTCAAATACCAGGAGGCCGTCTACCCGGTTTCGGAAGTCGTGTTCTTCCGCAGCATTTTCGCGCTGCTGTTCTCATTCATCCTGGTGCAGAGAGACGGCGGATTCTCGATTCTGCGGACCCACCGGATCGCGGAGCACGTCGGCCGCGGTACGCTGCAGTTCATCTCCATGGTCTGCGTCTTCATCGCCTATCACCTGATGCCGCTCGCCGACGCGGTCGCGATCACCTTCTCCTCGCCGCTTTTCCTGACGGTGCTGTCAATCCCGCTGCTCGGCGAGCACGTCGGGCGGCATCGCTGGGCGGCGGTGATAGTCGGTTTCGTCGGTATCATGATCATGGTCCAGCCGGGACCCGGCACGTTCTCGCTGGGTGCGATCCTGGCGCTCGCCAACTCCGCGCTCAGCGCTTCCGTCACCATCGCGCTCCGGCGGATGAGCCTGACCGAGCGCCCCGCGACGCTGGTGACCTACCAGGCGATGGTGGCGGTGGCGCTCAGCGTGCTGATCCTGCCCTTCGGCTGGGTCAGCCCGACGTGGCAGGGCGGCCTCGGGCTCGCTGCCATCGGGGTGATCTCCGGATTGGGCCAGATCCTCTGGACGCAAGCCTTCCGCCTGGTCCCCGCGGCCATCTTGGCGCCCTTCAGCTACACCAGCATGATCTGGTCGATCGGTCTCGGCTTCTTGATCTGGGGCGATATGCCGACCGCCGTGCTGATCGGCGGCGCCTGCGTCGTCGCCATGAGCGGCCTCTACATCCTCTACCGCGAGACCCTCCGCCGGCAGAGCCAGCGCCCCGTGCTCGCGGCAGCGGCGGGCGACGACTAAACCGCCGCGCGCGTTGCGCGCGCGTCTCCCCGGTGCTTAATTCCTTCGGCTCGCAAATGACGGGAGGCATCGTCATGCGGTGTGGCTCCGTATTCTCTTGGGTGGCGTGCCTGCTTTCCGCGGCGCTGCTGGTGTCGGTGCCGCGGCTCGGCCTCGCGCGCGCCGAGGGCGCAGGTGCCTGCTCCGACGTGGTGGCGCAAGCGCCCTCGCCGATCTCGCTCGCGAGCTATCGCCTGGGCGACGCCGAGACCGAGCCCGTGGTCTCGCTCGGTTACCTCGGCCATTCCAGTTTTCTGATCACCAGCCCCGGCGGCGTCACGATCGTGACAGACTACAACGGCTTCATGCGCCCGAAGGACCCGCCGGACGTGGTGACCATGAATCACGCGCACATCATGCACTACACCGACAACATCGATCCCGGCATCAAGCTGGTGCTGCGCGGCTGGGACACCGGCGAGGGTCCGCCGCACTACGACGTGAAGTTCGGCGATGTGCGCATCCGCAATGTGCCGACGAACATCCGAAGCGGCAATGGCGGCACCGAATTCGGCGGCAACTCGATCTTCATTTTCGCGACAGGCGATCTCTGCATCGCGCATCTGGGACACCTGCACCACACCTTGACCCCCGAGCACCTCGCCGAGCTCGGCCGGATCGACGTGCTGCTCACGCCGGTCGACGGCGCCTTCACCCTCGATCAGCACGACATGATCGAGGTGATCGAGGCGATCCATCCGCGCCTCGTGATCCCCATGCATTATTTCGGTCAGGCCGTGCTCGATCGCTTCGTCAAGCGCGTCGCGGACCGCTACGACGTGCATTACAGCGACGTCTCCGCTATCCCCCTCGAGCGCTCCCTGCTGCCGGCGAAGACCGAGGTCTGGGTGCTTCCGGGGAATTGAGGGCGCCGCGACATATGTAGCGGCCCGCTGGCCCGTGGGTTGCGCTCTCGCCTATTCTTCCGGCCAGAGCCGCCGTCGACAACGGAGAGCCCATTGTGCTGATCAGCTACATGTCACGCATTCAATTCGACTTCGGCGCCCTGCGGCTCTTGCCGGGGGAGCTGGCGCTGCTGGGCGTCAAGCGGCCGCTCCTGGTGACGGACCCAGGCGTGCGCTCGGCCGGGCTGGTGGAGCGCGTTCTCGCCACCCTCGACGGCGTGCGACCGCCCGTCTTCGGGGATACGCCGAGCAACCCAACGGAAGCCGCGGCCGAGGCGGCGATGGCGCTCCACCGGGCGCATGGCTGCGATGGTGTCGTTGCTCTCGGCGGGGGGTCCGCGATCGATCTCGCCAAGGCGGTGGCGCTGCTCGCGACGCATCCGGGCTCGCTCAGCGATTACGGCGTACGCGTCGGCGGCTCCGCAGGGATCGGCGAGATCGCGCCGGTGCTGGCGATCCCGACCACCGCCGGCACGGGCGCGGAGGTCGGCCGCGCCGCCACGCTTACCTTGAGCAGCGGCCGAAAGATCGCTTGCGTCAGCCCAAGGCTGATCCCGAGGGCCGCGATCTGCGACCCTGAGCTCACGCTCAGCCTGCCGCCCATGATGACGGCGGCCACCGGCATGGACGCGCTCAGCCACGGCATCGAGTCCTATCTCTCCACATCAGTCAATCCGCCCGCCGCGGCGATTGCGCTCGATTGCGTCGAGCGCGCGGGGCGCTGGATCGAGCGCGCGGTCTCCCATGGCGACGACCGCGAGGCACGCTGGCAGATGCTCATGGCCGCCCTCGAGGGTGGGCTCACCTTCCAGAAGGGCCTGGGCGCGGTGCACGCGGCGGGGCACCCGCTGGGCGCGCTGGGATATCACCACGGCACGCTCAATGCGATCCTGCTGCCGCCCGTGCTGCGCTTCAACGCGCAGGCCGTACCGGAGAAGATCGCGCATCTCAAGGCTGCGCTGGGCCTCACGCCTGGGGAGGATCTCGCGGATTGGATCGAGCAGCTGACGCGCCGCATCGGCTTGCCGGCGCGATTGAGCGAACTCGGTCTCGATCCCGCCCTCATTCCCGATCTCGCGGAAGAGGCGTCGCACGAGCACCTGAGCGCGACCAACCCCCGCCCCGCCACGGCTGCCGATTACCGCGGCATTCTCGATGCGGCGTTCCGCTGAGGCGCCCGCGGAATCAGACGGCGAGATCGCTCGCGAGGTGATAGACGCAGTCGCCGCGCTCGACGCGCGCGGGCACGCGCTTGCAGACCACGAGACCGTCGCCGGCGAAATGCACCGGCGCGGGCTCGCGCCAGGGCGTGTCCGGGAAATGCACGAGCCCCGCGAGCTGGCCAAGCTTGGCGTGATCGCCGAGCTCGGCATGCGGCTCGAACAGACCGGCATCGGGGCTATAGACGTAATGAGAGGCGCGGATCACCTGCAGGAGCCGTGTGGCGCGCGGCTCCGGCCTGCCTTCGAGCGCGCCGAGGTGGCGCAGCGCGTTGACCACGCCGCGCTCGGTGATCGCCAGGGTCTCGCGCGTTACCATGCCGGCGCCGCCGAGCTCGGCGCTGAGGCCGAGAATGCCGGCGCGCTCGGCGGCCGCGAGGATGCTGCGGTCCTCCGCCCCCACGCCCATGAGATAGCTGTTGGGCGCACCGAAAGCGCGGACCAATCCCAGCACCTTGTCGAGCTGCGTGCGGTCGGTCGAGTGCCGCGCGAGCGTGCCGGGAACATAGATGAGCGAGCTGCCGCCGGAATGCAGGTCGATCACGGCATCGACCTCGGGCATCAGCACGCTCTCGACGTAGTGCGCAATCATCGCGGTGGGCCGGCCGTCGGGATCGCCGGGGAAGGTCCGGTTGAGATTGCCCTCGTCGATCGGCGAGGTCCGCATGCCCGCCTGCGCCGCCGGGAAGTTCATCATGGGCAGGATGACGATCGAGCCGCGGACCGCCGCGACTTCGAGCGAGCGCGCGAGCTTGGTGAGCACGATCTGGCCCTCGTACTCGTCGCCGTGGTTGCCGGCGGTGAGCAGCACGCGCGGACCCTCTCCGTTGCCGACCGCCACCACGGGTATCGCGATATAGCCGTAGGCCGAGCGGTGCACGGAATGCGGCAGGCGCAGGAAGCCGGTCTGCTTGCCCTCGCGGCCGAAGTCGATATCGGTGGTGATGCGCGAGCGGCGATTGGACACGGCGACAACCCTCCGGCAGCGATCCTGAACGGATGGACGGATAGTATGAGCGAGCCCGAAGGCTCCGTCGACGGGAGGGGCGTTCGCGAGCGTCTCAGCGACCCACGTCTTCGGGCATTCCCCAATAAGTCGGTGCGCGCGGTGCGCGCTTCTTCCGGGGTTGCGTGTGAACCGGCGCCGACCGGGTACTCGAATTGAGGGACGCCCGAGCTTGGTCGCCGGGAGTTCCGCCCGCCGGAATATCGAGGCTGGCGGCCGGCGGTGCCACGTTGGTCGGCGTCCCTTGTGGCAACGCCGTCGAGACGCCCGCCGGTCCAGGGGCTATCGTGGACTGCAGCAGGGAGCGCGCCCATTGCGGCTTGACGCCGACAACCGCCGCTCCCAGAGCCGCCGTCCCGAAGAGGCACCAGGCCAAGACGGCGAGCGCGCGCCCACCCAACCACCTTCCCCGCAACCGCGGCGCGCGTTCGCGCGGGCGCTCGGGCTCCGTGAAATCCCACTGGCGAGTTCCGCCCTTGTTGGCGAGCGGAGCCTGCTGGGATTCGAGGCCCTGGCGCAAGAACCGCGAGAACGCAGTGCGCGATTCGAGGGCCCGGTCCCCGATGATGAGAAGCGGCCGACCCGGCCCACTCCAGGCAAAGCCCGCGGCGGTAACCGGGTTGTCCCCGGGCAGGCCGAGGCTCTCCGCCATCTCCGCGACGAAGCCAGGCTCCGCGTCTAAGGAGAAGCGATAGACCGCATAGGGCCGGCCCATCTGCGGCAACACTTCGTTGACGACCGTCTGGAAGGCGAGGTCGAACATCTGCGAGCCCAGATAGGCCGCCCTGTAGAACACCACGGCGACATCGACCATCTTGGCGGCCTCGCCTACCTTGGTGGCCCAATCGCTGGACGAAACCACCGGCAGGTCGTTGATCCCCAGGGGAGGCGCACCGGGCGCGCGCACGCCCGTTCGTTTGGCGGCGGGACGCGGGGTTGGAGGCGCGGCAGAAGGAGCGGCAGTCCTCGGCACTGGAGGCGCCGACCGGGACGGAGCCGGTGCCGGGCGAGGCGCGGCGGCGGGCGTTGAGAGCGCGGGCTCGGCACGCTCGGCTGCGGCCGGCTTTTGCCGCGTCGCCCCCGCCAGGCTGAAGGGCACCACCCTGGCCGGCGGCGATACCGGCGGTGGCGGGCTCAGAGCAGCGGGCGGCGGATCCGCAGGCGCGCAGCTGGGCGCGGCGGCGCTCCCAGCGTGGTCCGTCACGACGTGGGTGTGGAACCGAGCATCGGGCTGCTGATCTTCCCCGCTGCCGGGGCCCTTCTCCGGCACCTTCAGCCAAGGTTCACGTTGTTCGCGCATGTGCCCTTCCCGACGAGGCGTCGAGCCCGGACACCTTAAAGCGCACGTCAGGGCTCGCATTATGTCAATATTTGGCGGGCCCCGCGCCCCTCTCGCGGGTGCGACAAGGCTTTATGGGCGCCGCTTGGAAGGAAGGACGATGGGCATTCGCACGGGCAGGCAGTTCCTGGAGGCGCTCAAGGACGACCGGCAGATCTGGATCGACGGCGAGCGGGTGAAGGACGTAACCGCCGACCGGCGATTCGCGGGCGCCGCGCACAGCCTCGCCGAGCTCTATGAGATGCAGCACGCGCCCGCGCTCGCGGACCGGCTCACCTACAGATCGCCGAGCTCGGGCGAGCGCGTCGGCCTCTCCTTCATCCAGCCCAAGACCATCGACGAGCTGGTGCGACGGCGCGAGATGGTGAAGATCTGGATGGATGCGACCTGCGGCATGTTCGGCCGCAGCCCCGACTTCATGAACATCCACTTGACCGGCTTCGCCTGTGCCAAGGACGAGTTCGGAGTGAACGAGCCGCGCTTCGCCGACAACATCTGGAATTATTACCTGCACTGCCGCGAGAGCGACGTTGCGATCACCCACACGTTGATCAACCCGCAGGTCGATCGCTCCAAGCCGGTGGAGCGGCAGGACAAGGACCTGGCCGCCAAGATCGTGAAGGAGACCGATGCGGGCATCGTGATCACGGGCGCCCGCATGGTCTCGACGCTTTGCGCCTTCTCTGACGACCTCATGGTGATGCCCTCGAGCTACATACCGAGCACGCCCGATGCCGCGCCCTACGCCTTCGGCTTCAGCGTGAAAGTGGCGACACCCGGGCTGCGCTTCATCTGCCGGCCCTCCATCGCCGAGACCGGCGCGGCCTCGCCGATGGACTATCCGCTCTCCGCGCGACTCGACGAGGCGGACGCGATGGTGATTTTCGAGAACGTGCTGGTGCCGTGGGAGCGCGTCTTCATCCATCGCGATCCCGAGATGTGCAACACGCTCTACGTCCGCACCGGCGCGATGCCCCAGATCATGCACCAGTTCTCCACCAAGAATTTGGCCAAGGCGGAGTTCATGATGGGGCTGGCGTTCTCGCTGGCGCGCTCGACCAACGTCGATCAGCACCTACACGTGCAGGGCCTGCTCGCCGAGATGATCCAGTGCACTGAATTCGTGCGCGCCTGCCTCCGGGCCTCCGAGGCGGATGCCAAGCCAAACGCCGCCGGCTACATGACGCCCGCTTCAATGCCGCTCTGGACAGTGCGGATGATGTTTCCCAAGATGTTCGTGCGCATGTGCGAGATCATTCAAATGCTGGGCGCGGGCGGCTTGGTGGCGGTGCCTTCCTATGCCGAGATCGCGAGCCCGGTGTGGCCAGACGTCGAGAAATATTTCCAATCCGCGAATTCGGACTCGCGAACCCGGATAAAGCTATTCCGGCTTGCCTTCGACGCCGCGATTTCGACTTTCGCCGGCCGGCAGCAGCTCTACGAGCGGTATTACTCCGGCGACCCCGTCCGCCTGGCAGCGACGCTCTACTCGATCTACGACCGCGACGGCTATATCGACCGGATCTCTCGCCTGCTCGACGACCTCGAGGCGCGCCAGAGCCGGGGCGCTGGAGGTCCGCCCTTCCGACCCAAGCTGGAGGCGGCGGAATAGCCGCCACCGAACATCATCCGAGGTAACTCATGAATCCCGATTTCGACGCGCGCAGTTTTCGCGACGCTGTCGGCTGGTTCGCCACCGGCGTCACCGTGATCACCGCGCGCGGATCCGACGGCACGCTCTATGGCGTTACCGCGAATTCCTTCGCCTCCGTCTCGCTCGATCCGCCGCTGGTGCTCTGGAGCCTCGACAAGCGCTCGCCGAGCAGCGCCGGCTTCGCCGCCGCAGACCACTTCGCTGTCAATGTCCTGGCACAGGATCAGCAGGGCCTCTCCGCACGGTTCGCAACGACGGGCCCCGACAAGTGGCGCGACATCGCCCACGAGAGCTGGGAAACCGGCTCGCCGATCCTTCCGGG
>DATMMM010000243.1:0-2015 GCA_035569735.1 Allostellaceae bacterium
GACAGCGGTGGCGAGCGTGATGCCGGCCCGCGCCTGCGGAACCAGGCTGGGATCGGCCCTGGCGCGGCGGGCCAGCACCACCGTGGTCGCCGTCGAGGAGTAGAGCCCGCCCAGCACCGCCATCCAAAGGTCGCCCGCCGACGGCGCCAGCACGCGCTGCACGAGATAGCTCGCGTAGGAGACGCTGCACACCGCAAGCAGCGCCAGCCATGCTTGGCGCGGCGTGATGTGCGTGAGGGTGGTCACGGACTGGTCCGGCAGCAGCGGCAGCACGAGCCCGGTCAGGATCAGGAACTGGCCGGCGGTGACGATCTCCGACATCTCGACTTTGCTCGCGAGCTCGTGCAACCGCTCCCGCCCCGTGAGGATCAGGACCGAGGCGACCGTCACGCCGACCGCCATCCAGGCCGGGAAGGCCAGCGCCACGGCGCCCAGCAGATAGGCGTGCACGTTGCAGAGCGGCACGATGAGCCCGGCATTGGGCTCGTCCTTGCGCTCGCGCAAGGAGACCCGGTCGCGATAGAACGCGAAGAGCCAGGCGCCCAGGACCAGGAGGCCGGCCGTGAACGGCAGCAGGTGTTGAGTGTCGAGCAGGTAGAGCGCGCCGCCGCCGATGGCGAGGAGCGGGAAGGTCCGGATGCCGCCCGGGCGCTCCTCGCCGTTCTTCCTGTAGAATTCCTCGAAAGCGAGCCCGAAAAAGAAGCTCAGGCCCAGAAGCAGGGCCAGGCTCGTCCAGGAAGGGACAGCCGGCATCGCCCCCCGCCCGGCCTCCTGTCTTGCCTCAGGCCTTGGCCGCGATCGCCTCGACCTCCACGAGCCAGCCCGGTTGTGCCAGGCGGCGCGCGATCACCAGGGTGGCGGCCGGCCGGTGGTCGCCCATCTGCTCCGCGCGCACCTTGCGGAAGCCCTCGATGAGGTCCTCGTGGATGAGGTAAGTGGTCACCTTCACCGTATCCGTGAAGCTCATCCCTGCCGAGGCCAAGATCGCCTTCAGGTTCTCGAAGACCTGCTTGGTCTGCGCCTCGATGCCCTCCAGCGGCTTGCCGTCCCGGCCGGCGCCCACCTGACCGGAGATATAGAGCCAGCGGGCGTTGGGCGGCACCTCGATGCCGTGGCTGTAGGTGGGCGCGGTGTGGACGGTGGGCGGATTGTGGATCTTCATCGGCGTGCCTCCGGCTGGGAATTCGAACCTTGCGAGGATAACGCAATGTCGGCGCCGAGGAAGGCCCGTTCCAGCGCGGGGCTGTGGCGCAGCTCGGCGGCCGGTCCCTGCGCAACGATGCGACCCTGCGCCAGTGCATAGACGCGGGCGGCGACGCCGAGCGCCCGCGCCACGCTCTGCTCCGCGAGCAGGATGCCCACACCCTCCGCGGCGAGCGTGCGCGTCCGCTCCAGCAACTCGTCCACGAGCATCGGCGCCAGTCCCAGCGACGGCTCGTCCAGCAGCAGGAGCTTGGGCGCGCCCATGAGCGCGCGGCCGATCGCCAGCATCTGCTGCTGCCCGCCCGAGAGCTGCCAGGCCGCCGTCGCGAGCCGCGGCTGCAGATCGGGAAAGAACTCCAGTACGGCCGCCAGGCGCTCTGCCGCGGCACGTCCGCCGGCGCGCGCGCCCACCAGCAGCGTGTCGCGCACAGACATGCCCGGGAATAGCCGCCGGCCTTCCGGCACGTAACCCACACCGCGGCGAGCGCGGCGCGCCGGCGAAAGAGTGTTGATCTCCTCGCCGCCGAGCCGGATCGCGCCACTGCTCGGAAGTATGCCCATGACCGCCTTCAGCAGGGTGGATTTGCCGGCGCCGTTGGCGCCCAGCAGCGCCACCACCTCGCCAGCGCCCACCGTCAGCGAGATCCGGTCGAGGGCGGCGGCGCCGCGCTGCGTGACGCTGAGTCCGTCGAGGGTGAGCAGGGGCTCGGTCATGCCGGAAGTCTCTCGCGGCCGAGATAGGCGGCGATCACTGCGGGATCGTGCACGATCTCGGCGGGCTTGCCCTTGGCGATGACGCGGCCCTGATCGAG
>DATMMM010000244.1:0-26534 GCA_035569735.1 Allostellaceae bacterium
AGCGGCTGCGCGCGGCGGTCGTGCTGCCGGACCTGCCGGCGAAGGACGCTTTGCGCAGCGTTTGAGGTGTGGTCTGATGCGAGATAACCGCAGCAACGCATAAGCGTCGAGGAGGCAATGCCGATGCGCGATAATCGAAAACTTCTCGAGTTCCTGTTGTCGGTATCAGAGTTGCCGCCGCACGCGGCCCACTATTCCCGGCGGCACGTCATGCGCTCGGCGGCACGGCTGGGGCTTGGCGCGGGCGCGGCGATAGCGCTCGGCAGAATGATCGGCCCGTCGCTGGCGCTCGCGGCGGATGCGCCGGCGTTGCCCGAGATCGCCTCGATCCCCGACAAGCTCAAAGGCAGCGGCGTGGTCCGAGTGTCCTCCTATGGCGGCGCCTTCCAGGACGCGCAGCGCAAGGCCTATTTCGAGCCCTTCGAGCGCCTGAGCGGAATCAAGGTGGTGGAGTCCCAGGGCCCCGACCCCGTCAAGGTCAAGGCCATGGTGGATACCAAGAATGTCGAGTACGACGTCGGCGAGTTCGACCGCGCGAGCGTCATCAATCTCGGCAAGAAGGGCGATTACTGGGAAGAGATCGATTACAGCCTGGTCGACACCGCAAACATCGACCAGGCGTTCCGGTACAAGTACGCGCTCGACATGCTGCCCTACGCGCAGACCTATGCCTACCGGACCGACGTCTACAAGGACGCCAAGCCGAACAGCTGGGCGGATTTCTGGGACACCCAGAAATTTCCGGGGCCGCGCACCATGCCCTCGGGCTCCGGCGGTCTCACGCCGTTCTTGGAGGCCGCGGTGCTCGCCGCCGGCGTGCCGATGGACAAGGTCTATCCCATGGACATCGACAAGGCCTATGAGAGTCTGTCGAAGGTGAAGCCCTCCGTCGTGAAGTGGTGGGAGGCGGGCGCGATCCCCGCGCAAATGCTCAACGACAAGGAGGCCGTGATGGCAGTCGCCTGGAACGGCCGCATCGCGGCGATCCAGGCGACCGGTGCGCCGGTGGAGGTGGGCTGGCGCCAGGGCGCGCTGCGCACGGATGCCTGGGCGGTGCCGAAGGGTGCCGCCAACCGCGACAACGCGATGAAGTTCACGGCCTTCATCACCATGCCCCTGCCGCAGGCTCGACTTTCCATGCTGATCCCCTATGGCTTCGTGAACGACGCGGCGGCCGAATACATCCCGGCCGAGAGGCTGAAGACCTTGCCGACCGCGCCGGAGATCAAGAAGCAGATGTTCGTCTACAATTCGCAGTGGTGGTCGGACAACCGCGACAAGGTGTTGGAGAAGTGGGCGGCCTGGGTGCTGCAATGACCGCTTTCGCGCCTCGGGTGGCGCACTGAGCCGGGCCACCGGCTCCGATGGCGCTGCACTTCGAGCGGGCGGAGTATCTCTCGCGCATCGAGCGCGCGCGGGCCAAGCTGCGCGAGAGAAATCTCGCCGCGCTCCTGATCTTCGCGCAGGAGAGCCACTATTATCTGAGCGGATTCGACACCAGCGGCTTTGTCTTCTTTCAGTGCGCGGTGCTGACCGCCGACGAGACGCCGATCACGCTGCTCACGCGCTTGCCCGACCGCGAGCAGGCAAGACGCACCTCGATCATCGAGGACATCCGCATCTGGTACGACGTCGAGGGTGCCGACCCCACCGCGGAGCTCAAGGCCATTCTCGCCGAGAAGGGCCTGGCAGGCGCCCGGATCGGCGTGGAGCTCAATACATTCGGGCTCACCGGTCTCAATCACGAGCGGGTGCGGCGCCGGCTCGATGGCTGGTGCATTCTCGAGGACGCCTCCAACCTCGTCCGCGAGATCAGGATGACCAAGTCGCCGGCGGAGATCGCTTACGTGCGCCGTGCGGCGGCGCTGGCGGATGATGCGCTCATCGCCATGCTCGCGGCGATCCGCCCCGGTGCTTTCGAGGGCAGCATCTCCGCCGCGGGGCTCTCGGCGATCCTGCAAGGCGGCGGCGACATGCCGCCCTCGGGCCCGGTGCTGGGCTCGGGAGATCGCGCGCTCCTGGTACGCTCGTCGACGGGCGCGCGCCGCCTCGACGCCGTCGATCAGATCACCATGGAGTTCGCCGGGACCTATCGCCGCTACTGCGCCTGCCTCATGCGGACCGCCGCGGTCGGCAAGGCCGATCCCCGGCAGCGCCGGATGTTCGAGGCGACCCGCGATGCGCTTGCCGCTATGACCGAGGCCGCACGGCCGGGTCGCCCCCTGGGCGAGATCGACGATGCGCATCGGCGCGTCTTCGACGCGGCAGGATTCGGCAGTACGCGGCTCGCGGCGTGCGGCTACTCGCTGGGCGCCACGTTCCGGCCGACCTGGATGGACGTGCCGCCGATGATCTATTCCGGCAATCCCATGCTCGCGCAGCCGGGAATGGTGCTGTTCCTGCACGCGATACTCGTGGATGCGCCGCGCAATCTCGCGATGTCCCTCGGCCACACCATCCTGATCACCGAGAATGGCAGCGAGGCCCTGAGCCGGCTCACGCCGGAGTACTCGGTCTGCACCTGACCGCCAGAAGCGGAGGCGATGCTCTCATGCCCGCACTCTCTCAGCAGAAGCGCTTCACGCTCGAATGGATCGACGAGCGTGCCCGCCGGTTCTCCGACTGGCACCTGAAGATTTGGGAGTACGCCGAGCCGGCGTGGCGGGAATACAAGTCGGCCAAGGCATATTGCGACCTGCTGCGCGCGGAAGGCTTCGAGGTGGAGGAGGGATCGGGCGGCATGCCGACCGCTTTCGCCGCCACCTGGGGCAAGGGTGGCCCGGTGCTGGGGAGCTACGCCGAGTACGACGCCGTCCCCGGAAACTCACAGCAGGTGGTGCCCTACCAGGCACCGCGACCGGGCCTGCACCCCTGGGCCGCGGGGCACACCGACCCGCATTCGGCGCTCGGCACCACCGCGCTCGCGGGCGTGCTCGCGGCCAAGGCGGCGATGGAGAAATTCGGCCTCAAGGGCACTCTGAAATTTTTCGGCGAGCCCGCCGAGAAGGTCTGCGGCTCGAAGCCGGTGCACGCGGCCAAGGGCTATTTCGACGGTGCCGACGCCTTCATCTCCTATCATCCGCATTTCACCAACACGGCGATCTGGGATACCCAGTGCGGCTCCTACTGGAGCGCCGTGTTCACCTTCGAGACGCTGGCGCCGGAGACCTGGATCGACAAGAGCCTGGTGCCGACCCGGCACACCTCGCACACGGCGGCTCGCTGCCCGGGCGCCATCGATGCGCTCTGCCTTATGTACACCATGACCAAGTACACGAAGGAGGCGATGTTCCCGCACACGGGAACCTGGACGCTCAACGAGTTCGTGATGGTCGCGGGCGACGCCACCTCCGACAATCTGCCGCCGCGGTTCAGCCAGATCCAGTATTCCTGGCGCTCGCCGATGCTGGGAGTCCAGCAGCAGATCTACAACGTGCTCGCCAACAATGCGCGCCACGCCGCGGGCACCACCGGGTGCCGCGTTTCGGTGCGCTGGGTCACCAAGACGCGGGTCGGACTCACCAATCACGACATGGCGGACGTCACCTTTGAGAACATGAAGCTCGCGGGCGCGCCGAAATTCTCCGATGAGGCCCGCGAGTTCGGCCGGAAGATCCAGGCGAGCCTCGGCCTCGAGCCCCAGGAAAATCCATTCCTCGAGGATGCGGAGCGCCTGATGCCGCCGCAGGAATACGAGGCCTATCTGCGCCGCGCGCTCCCGGAATGGCAGCACCATTACACATCCGACGACTACGTCGACTACACATGGCATGCGCCGACCGTGCGCCTTCTGACCATGCGTCCGCGCCTGCGGCCCCCGAACGTGGGGTACGAGTATCCGGCCTGGGTGCACAACGCGCTCGGCGGACTGCCGGCGGCGATCAATCCGGGAATTTTCCTCGGCGCCAAGACGATCGCGGCTACGCTGATCGACCTGCTGACGTCGCCGGAAATCCTTGAGCGGGCACAGAGCGAATTCAAGGAGCGCACTGGAGGCGGGATCGGCGGCGCAGAGTGGGTGGCCCCCTTGCTTCCGCGGGATTTCCAGGCGCCGGTCGACCTGCGCTGGCCCGAATATATCGAGACCGTGCGCGGGGAGGAGTGGTGGATACCGACACCCGCCAGCGGCGCGGGTATGGGCGAGGTGCTTTAGAACACGCGGCCCGCTCGACGACCATGCAGGAGGCCGAGGCTCAACGACGGGCGGCTGGCTTGACGTGCTGGCTGGAGCCGGTGACGCCGGAGCCGCTCTCCGGCGGCATCACGAACCGGAACTACCTCGTCCGCCATCGCGGCGAGAGTTTCGTCGTTCGCGTCGGGGACGACATTCCCGTCCATCAGATAACGCGGAGCTGCGAGCTCGCGGCGAGCCTTGCCGCGGCGGCTGCGGGGGTCTCGCCCGAGGTGGTGCATCACGAGCCCGGCGCGCTGGTCTTGCGGTTCATCGAGGGCCAGACGCTGAAGCCCGAGGATTTGCGCAAAGCGCCCATGCTTGCCCGCATCCTGCCGCTGCTGCGCCGCTGTCACGGCGAGATCGAGCGGCATCTGCGCGGTCCCGTGCAGATGTTCTGGGTCTTCCATGTCCTGCGCGACTACGCCCAGACCTTGCGCGACGGCCGCAGCCGGTTCGTCCCCGAACTCGCGAGGCTCCTCGCAACCGCCGCGGAGCTACAGGCCGCGGTCGGTCCCATCGATGTCGTGTTCAGCCACAACGATCTCTTGGCGGCGAATTTCATCGATGCCGGCGAGCGGCTCTGGCTCATCGACTGGGACTATGCGGGATTCAACAGCCCGCTCTTCGATCTCGCCAACCTCTGCTCCAACAATGAGGTCGGCCCGGTGGAGGAGGCCTGGCTGCTCGAAGCTTATTTCGAGCGGCCGCTCTCGGCGGAGCTGGCGCGGCGCTATCGCGCGACGAAGTGTGCCTCGCTGTTGCGCGAGGCGCTGTGGGGCATGGTCTCCGAGCTCCACTCGAGCCTCGACGTCGATTATGGCTCCTATGCGCGCGACTACCTCACGCGCTTCGAGCGTGCGCTCGCGGAATTCAGACAGGCTTGAGGGCGTATCACGCCGCGGCGTCACCGGTAGCGCCGGCCGATTTCAATCCCCCAAGCGCAGATCGAGCGCCGGGGTGACCCTGAGCCGCCGCTTTGCTGAGCCAGAGCTCGGCGCGCCCAACATCGTCCGGGCCTCCCAGCCCACGCAGGCACAGCAGCCCCAACCCATATTGCGCGTGGGCATAGCCGCGCGCGGCGGGACCACTGAGCCAGCGCTGGGCTTGAGCAGGGTCTGGCTCCGCTCCCTCGCCGCTCAACAGCAACAGCCCCAGCGCGCTCGCGGCGATGTCATTGCCGGCCTCGGCGGCCGTGCGATACCAGCGCATCGCCTCCGGGATATTCTTGGGAACACCGAGACCGCCCTCGTGGAGAATCCCCAGGCCCAGCGCGCCTGCTGCCTCGCCTTTCTGGGCGGCGCGGCGGTACCACACGGCCGCTTCGGCGAAATCCCGCTTGCAGCCGAGCCCGCGCGTGTAGAGCATTCCGAGGTTGGCTTCGGCGCAGGCGAGACCGCGCCGCGCGGCGGCCTTGGCCCAGGCAAATGCAAGTCCCGGATCGGCCTTGACGTCGATTCCCCTTGGGTACAGCAAACTTGCATTGTCGACCGCCGCCGGCGAGCGGCCGCGGGCCTCGCCAAGCCAGGACACACAGGCTGCCCGGCCGATCACCCCGGAGAGGTAGGCCATGCTGAGCGCATGTTGTGCGCGCGCATGGCCGAGGCGAGCGGCACGCGTCAACCAGCGCAGAGCGGTGACGGGGTCATGGGCGACCCCCTCGCCCCGAAGATATCGATAGCCCCGCCGGTAGGCTCGCTCGGCCCTTCGTCGACGCCAAGGCCAACCGAAGCGGATCATGTCGACGCGGATGACGGCGCGCTCACGGCTCGCGCATAGACTCATCGACGCTGCGCAGCGCACCCCTGACGAGGTACGAGAGAAGCGTGCGCTTGCCGACCTGAATATCCGCCGTGACGGGCGTGCCCTGCACCAGCTTGAAGTCGGACGGCACGTCGTGCAGGTCCACGTGATCCAGCTTGATATACCCCTTGTAGTAGGGCCGGACCGGCGTCGCCTTGTCGTCGTCGGTCGTCGTGAAAGCGTCCGCGCTCAGCACCCGGAGATGCCCCTCGACGTAGCCGTGCTCCAGGTAATTGTAGGCCTCGACCTTGATCGCGACGGGGTCGCCGGGGCGCACGAAGCCGATTTCCTGCGCGTCGATGTGAATCTCCGCCTCCAGCGGCGCATTGATGGGGACCATGGTGAGCAGAGGCGTCGCCTCCGGCAATACCGATCCCACGGAGAGCTTGGCCACATGCAGCACGATGGCATCGGTCGTTGCGCGCAGATCGATGAGATCGTGATGCTTTGTCGCTTTGACGAGCTGCTCCACCGCCGCATCGCGCTCGGTGCGGTGCTGGATGAGCTCCGCGTCGACCTGGCCGTGCCACTGACGGATGTAAGTCTCGCGGTCCGCGCGCGCGGATTCGAGCGCATGCTGCGTCTCCGCGAGGGTGTTGCGCTCTTGATCGAGGCTCCGCGCAAGCTGCAAACGCTGATTGGTCGCCTCGAGATACGTCAGGCGGCTGCCGTCGCGGAGGTCGTAGAGCTTATGCCGGATGTCCTCGACCTCGCTCATGACCTGAAGCTGGTTCGTGTAGTGCTTGATATTGGCTTGCGCCTTGTCCAGCGTGGACTGGTATTCCGCGATTTTGGCATCGAAGCCGCGCAAGCGTTGCTCGTGCTCGGCGTGCCGCTGTACCCAGAGCGCCTGCTGGATCGCCACATACCTCGGCGGCAGATCTTCGGCCTTGATCTCGCGGCTGTCGTGCTCGGCCTCGAGCCGGCCGATCTGCGCGTTCAGGCTCTCGATCTGAACATTGAGCTGCGCCACGTCCGCGGCGGAGAAAGTCGGGTCGAGCGTCGCCAATAATTGACCCGCGGAGACGCGGTCGCCCTCGCGCACGCTCAAGGACGTGATGATCGCCCGATCCAGCGACTGCACGACCATGGTCGGTTGCAGCGAGTAGATCTGTCCGCCACCGGTTACCGTGCGGTCGATCTTGACGAATCCCGCCAATACGACTGCCGATACGAGCGCCATCGCCGCCAAGCGCAGGAGCCAGCGCGCGACCAGCGGGCCGCGCTCGGCCAGCAGCGCTCCGGTCTCGGAGTGAAAGCTCTCCAGCACCGCTTCCGCGGCGCTGGATCGGCTACTCGGCCGCCATGATGTCATGATCGAACTCGTGCAAGGTGTGACGGTTTTGCTGGTTCCAGAGGCGGCGATAGAGCTCGCAGCGCTGCAAGAGCTCGCCGTGCCGGCCGACATCGACGGTGCCGCCCTGATCCAGGACCAGGATGGCGTCCGCGGCGATGAGCGAGGCCAGCCGGTGCGAAATCACCACGACGGTGCGGCCCTGCGCGATGCGACGGAGATTGGCGTTGACGATGGCCTCGCTCTCGGGATCGAGCGCGCTGGTCGCCTCGTCGAGGATCAGCAGCTTGGGATCGACCAGCAGCGCCCGCGCGATCGCGATCCGCTGGCGCTGTCCGCCGGAGAGGTTGGCCGATCCCTCCTCGATGAGCGTGTCGTAGCCGCGCGGCAGGCGCTCGATGAATTCCTCGGCGCCCGCCATGCGCGCGGCGGTGGCGACCTGCTCGAAGCTCGCCGTCGGGCAGCTCGCGGCGATGTTGTCCCGGACGGTGCCGGAGAACAGGAAGCTGTCCTGCAGGACGACGCCCGTGCTCCGCCGGAGATGATCCAGGTCGATGGCGCGGATATCCATGCCGTCGACGCGGATCATGCCCTCATAGTGCCGATGCAGGCCCTGCAGGAGGCGCGTGATCGTCGTCTTGCCCGACCCGCTGCGGCCCATGACGCCGAAGATGGTGCCGGCGGGGACGTTGAACGAGAGCCGGTCGAGCGCGGGCGTCGTGGCTCCCGCATAGCGGAAGCGAACCGCATCGAACTCGATCGAGCCCTTGAGGGGCGCGCTCGAGCCGCCGACGTTGCGGCCTTCCTCGGGCGCCTGATTGACCACCGCGGCGACCGTCCGGACGGCGCGGTTGGCCTCGTCGAACTGCTGGATCAGATGAGCGAGCTGGACCAGAGGCTGCGCCACGCGCTGGGCCAGGATGCCGAAGGCCATGAGCGTGCCGAGATAGACGGGATCGCCGGTCGTGATCGCGCTGTAGGCCGCCAGCGCGATGACGCCGCTGGTCATCAGCTTCTCCAGGGGCGCGATCATCGTCTGGGCGAGGTTGGCGAGCGCTCCCGCGTGCCGGCGCAACCGGACCGCGCTTGCGACATGGTGATCCCAGCCGTAGCGGCGGCGCGGCTCCAAGGCCAGCGACTTCACCGTGCGCACGCCCTGCACGGTCTCCACCAGGAACGCGTTCTGCTGGCCCTCCGCCAGGAAGGCCCGGGTGGTCCGCGTGCGGATGAAGGGCAGGAACCCCGCGACGATCAGCACCATCAGGGCGCCCAGCGCCAGCACGATCCCGGCGAGCACGGGGCTGAACCAGAACATGGCCGGCAGGATCACCAGCAGGACGATGCCGTCGAGCACGGTGCCGAACAGTTGCCCGGTCAAAAACGTGCGGATGCGCCAGATCTCGTTGACGTCGCGCGTCAGCACGCCGGTCGGCGTGCGCTCGAAGAAATCGATCGGCAGGTCCAAAAGCTTGTTGAAGACGTAGGTCGAGAGGCGTGCATCGATGCGCGCGGTCGCGAACAGGATCACGCTTCGCCGGCAGTAGCCGAACAGCATGTCGATGACGATGATCAACGCCATGCCGCCCACCAGCACGTTCAACGTGGAAAGGCTGCGGTGGGCGAGCACCCGATCGACGATCAATTGCCAGAAGATGGCGGGGGCCAGCGCCAGTATGCTCATCATGGCGGCGGCGATCGCGATATCGCGGAACTGCCGCCGCTCCGTCATAATCTGCCCGACGAGCCAACCGAGCCCGAACGGGCGGCTGGCGGCGTCCTGGCTCTCGCCGTCTCGCCGGATCAGCAGAACGCATTCGGCGACCGAGGCGATCCGGCTGAGCTCCGTGACGAGCGGGGTCGCCTCGCCGACCGCGGGGTCGCAGACGGTCGCGGTGGCGGTTTCACCCTTGCCCGCGACGGCCGTCAACAAGACGGAGTTCCCGTTCTTGAGCCGGATGATCGCCGGCACGCTGCGGGCGAGCTTGGCAAAGTCGCGTGCGCGGAGCTTGATTTTGCCGAGTGTCAGCCCGTGCGCGGCGCCCGCCGTGGCGAGTTTCCGAGGATCAGGCTCCTCGGGCCCGAGCGCGTGCTCGCGGATGAGCTGGTCCGCCGAGAGATGCACCCCATGATGGCGCGCGGCCATGACAAGGCACTGGAGTGCCGTCGACATCGTCGGCCGCTCGAGGGCGCCGACTCGAAGCGCGGATGACTGCACGATGATGCTACGCTCCGCGACCGAGCAAATGGCCCCGATCGGCCGCGGGCCCCTTATGAAGCCACAACGAAACAGGAGCGACCCTACAACTTGAGCCTTAAAACTTTACTAATACCTCAGCATAGGCCGACGACTCTGAGTGAATACCTACTACGAGGCGAATTAGAGTCTTTGCATATTCTTGGAATCACTCTAGCAGATACGGCTGACGGTGTGGTGTCAGGTAAATTGAGGCAAGCCGGCCTCGCCGGCGCTTGCCCGGATGCTCCCGGGGCAGCAGACTGCCGCAGCGGTCCGAACGCCGAGAGGATGGAGCATCCCGCATGGAACACCGAAAGCTTGGGCAGAGCGGCCTCAAAGTGTCGGTGCTCTGCCTTGGCACCATGAATTTCGGGGGTGCCACGGACGAGCCGACCTCGGCGCGGATCGTCGGCACCGCGCGCGACCAGGGCGTCAATTTCATCGACACCGCCGACCAATACAACGCCGGCCGCTCGGAGGAGGTGCTGGGCCGCGCCATCCGCGCCGAGCGCGACCGCTGGGTGCTCGCCACCAAGCTCGCGAACCCCGGCGGCACCGGCCCCAACGAAGCCGGGCTCTCGCGCAAATGGGTGCTGCAAGCGGCCGAGGCGAGCCTGAAGCGCCTCGGCACGGACTACATCGATGTCTACTACCTTCATAAGGAGGACCATGCGACCCCGTTCGCCGAGACGGTGCGCGCCATGGCCGACTTGGTGCATCAGGGCAAGGTCCGCTATGTCGGGGTCTCGAATTACCGGTCATGGCGCATCGCCGAGATCTGCACCCTCTGCGACCGGATCGGGATCGACCGCCCGGTCGTGAACCAGCCCTACTACAACGCCATGAACCGCATGCCGGAGGTGGAGCAGCTGCCGGCGTCGGCCTATTTCGGTCTGGGCGTCGTGCCCTATAGCCCGCTCGCGCGCGGAGTCCTCACGGGCAAATACACGCCCGACGCGCCCCCGCCGGCCGACACAAGGGCCGGCCGGAACGACAAGCGCATGATGCAGACGGAGTGGCGCCCGGAGTCGCTGCGCATCGCGCAGACCATCAAGCGGCACTCGGAGGCCCGCGGCTTCACCGCCGGCCAGTTCGCGATCGCCTGGGTGCTCAACAACAAGCTGGTGACCGGGGCGGTCACGGGGCCGCGCACCGAGGCGCATTGGGCCGACTATATCCGCGCTCTCGACTACGCGTTCGGCTCGGAGGACGAGGCGCTCATCGACGGCCTGGTGCCGGCGGGCCATCCCTCGACGCCCGGTTATAACGATCCCGCTTATCCCATCGAAGGGCGCGTGCCGCGGTCGGGCCGTTAGGCTGCAGACGCGCAGATTTGCCTGTGGATTGAGCACTGCCCTTGCAGAATTGATCATGCGTTGCGTTGCCGCCTGCTGGTATAGAAGGGCGGCAGGGACACGAGCCATTCCGAAGGGGCAAACGATGCAGCGAGATATCAGAACATCGAGCGTGGCCATCATTGTGGGGGTCCTGGCGGTCCTTTTGGCGCGACCCGCCGGGGCGCTGGACCAGGTGAGCCTCGGCACCGACTGGAAGGCGGAGGCGGAGCACGGCGGCTACTACCAGGCGATCGCCACCGGCATCTACGCCAAGTACGGCATCGAGGTCTCGCTCCGCCAGGGCGGCCCGCAGGTCAACCATTCGCAATTGCTCGCCGCCGGCCGGCTCGACTTCGACGAGGAGCCGAACTCCTTCATTCCCCTGAACTTCGTGAAGGAGAACATCCCCATGGTCGCGGTGGCGGCCATGTTCCAGAAGGACCCGATGGTGCTGATCGCGCACGCCGATGTCGGCAACGACAGCCTCGCGGCGCTCAAGGGCAAGCCGATCATGATCGGCGCCGATACGCGCGTGGGATCGTGGCTCTTCCTCAAGTCGAAGTTCGGCTACACCGACGACCAGATCCGCCCCTACAACTTCAACGTCGCGCCCTTCATGGCGGACAAGAACGCCGTGCAGCAAGGCTATCTCACCAGCGAGCCGTTCCTGATCGAGAAGGCGGGCGCCAAGCCCGTGGTGTTCCTGCTCGCCAACGAGGGCTATGCCACCTACGCCTCGGTGATCCAGACCTCGCGCAAGATGGTGGAGGAGAAGCCCGACCTGGTGCAGCGCTTCGTCAATGCCAGTATCGAGGGCTGGTACAGCTACCTCTACGGCGATCCCTCGCCCGCGAACGCGCTCATCAAGAAGGACAACCCCGAGGAGACCGACGAGCTGCTGGCCTACGCGATCCAGAAGATCAAGGAATACGGTGTGGTCGACAGCGGCGACAGCCTCAAGCTCGGCATCGGCGCCATGAGCGAGGAGCGCTGGAAGGCCTTCCACGACGTGATGTCGAGGCAGGGGCTCTATCCCGCGGATCTCGCCTACAAGAAGGCCTTTACGCTGCAGTTCGTGAACAAGGCCTTCGACATCGGCTTGCGGAAGTAGGCGGCTGGCCGAGAGCGACGGCCCATGCCGCCGCTCGTCTCGCTCGAGGGCGTGCGCAAGGTCTTTCGCAACGGCACGCTCGCCCTCGATGGTGTCGATCTCGCGATCGCAAAGGGTGAGTTCGTCAGCCTGCTGGGACCGTCCGGCTGCGGCAAGAGCACGCTGCTCCGAATCATCGCGGGCCTCGTGGAGCCGACCGCCGGCACGATCCGGGGCAGGGAAGCGCTCGGCGGCGGCCGCATTGGCTTCGTCTTCCAGGAGCCGACGCTGATGCCCTGGGCCACCGTGTGGGACAATGTCTACCTGCCGCTGCGCCTCAAGGCCGAGAGCCGTACGAGCGTCTCCGACCGGATCGGGCGGACCCTCGCCGGGCTCGGCCTCGAGGGGTTCGAGCGCTCGTATCCGCGCGAGCTCTCGGGCGGCATGAAAATGCGCGTCTCGATCGCGCGCGCGCTCGTCACCAGCCCCGAGCTGCTGCTGCTCGACGAGCCGTTCGCGGCGCTCGACGAGATCACCCGCTTCAAGCTGAACGAGGATTTGCTTCGGCTCTGGCAAGCGCAGCACTGGACGGTGGTCTTCGTCACCCACAGCGTGTTCGAGTCCGCGTTCTTGTCGAACCGCGTGGTGGTGATGACGCCGCGGCCGGGGCGGATCGTCGCCGACGTACCCGTCGATCTCGACTACCCCCGCGCCAGCAGCCTGCGCACGGCGCCGCACTATACCGAGCTCTGCCGCGCGCTCTCGCACCGGCTCGCCGAGGGGATGACGGCATGACCGATCGTGCGCTCAGGATCCTCGGCCCCGCCATCGTGGGCCTGTTGTTTCTGGCGGGCTGGGAGGCGGTGGTCCGCTATTACGAGATCCCCTGGTACGTGCTGCCGGGCCCTGCCCTGGTGGCGGAGACGCTGTGGCGGGACGGTCCAAGCCTGCTGGGCTCGCTCTGGGTGACGGTGCGTATCACCCTCGCGGCACTTGCCGCGGCGATCGTCTTGGGCGGCGCGCTCGCGGTTCTCTTCGCGCAGTCGCGCGTCCTGGAGCAGAGCTTTTTACCCTACGCGATCGCGCTCCAGGTCACGCCGGTGGTGGCGATCGCGCCCCTCATCATCATCTGGGTCAATGACGCCTATTGGGCGGTGCTGATCTTGGCGTTGATCGTGGCGTTCTTCCCGATCGTCGCCAACACCACTTTGGGCCTCAACAGCGCCGATCGGAATCTGGTCGCGCTCTTCAAGCTCTACGGCGCCACGCGCTGGCAGACGCTGCGCTATCTCCGCATGCCGACGGCGCTGCCCAATTTCCTCGCTGGCGTGAAGATCAGCGGCGGCCTCGCACTGGTCGGCGCGGTGGTGGCGGAGCTCGTCGCGGGCACCGGCGGAAACGAGACCGGGCTCGCCTATCGCATCCTGGAGGCCGGCTATCGCCTGGAGATCGCACGGCAGATGGCGGCGCTGGTGCTGCTGGCGCTCACGGGCATGGCGATCTATTTCTCGCTCGACGGGCTCTCGCGCTGGCTGCTCTCGCACTGGCACGAGAGCGCGCTCCCCGACGAGGAGTAGGTCCGGGAAGTCGCTCGCCCCGCGCAGAGGCGGATCCGAGCCGCGGAACTTTGCAGGGCACGCGGGCTTCGTATAATTCTTAGCGGCTAGATGGCGCTCTGAGCAGGGAACTCCCGACATGGCCGAGTTCGATCTCGTGATCCGCAGCGGAACGGTGGCGACCGCCGCCGATGTGTTCTCGGCCGACGTCGGGGTTTCCGGCGGCCGGATCGCGGCGCTCGGGGCGAGCCTCGGAAAAGGCCGCGAAGAGATCGACGCCCGCGGCAAGCTGGTGTTGCCCGGGGGCATCGACAGCCACGTCCACATCGCGCAGGTGTCCTCGATCGGGATTCCGACGGCGGACGATTTCCTCTCGGGCTCGCGCTCGGCGGCGGCGGGCGGCACCACGACGCTCATACCGTTCGCCGCCCAGCACCGCGGCCAGTCGCTGCGCAAAGTGGTCGAGGACTATCACGGCCAAGCCGAGGGCAAGGCGATCGTCGATTACGCCTTCCATCTCATCATCTCCGATCCAAGCCCGGAGGTGCTGGGCCAGGAACTGCCGGCGCTGATCCGCGACGGCTACACGTCCTTCAAGATCTATCTGACCTACGACATGCTCAAGCTCAGCGACCGCGAGACACTGGAGGTGCTCTCGCTTGCGCGCCGCGAGGGCGCGCTGGTGATGATCCACGCGGAGAACCACGACGTCATCGCGTTCCTGACCGAGCGGCTGCTGGCCACCGGCCACACCGCGCCCAAATTCCACGCGACGGCGCACGCGGCGCTTGCCGAGCGCGAGGCGACGCACCGGGCGATCAGCCTTGCCGAGCTCATCGACGTGCCCGTGCTGATCGTGCATGTCTCGGGGCGCGAGGCGATCGACCAGATCGCCTGGGCCCGCAACCGCGGGCTCAAGATCTACGCGGAGACCTGCCCGCAATACCTGTTCCTGACCGAGGACGACCTCGATCAGCCCGGCATCGAGGGCGCGCGCTGCATGTGCAGTCCGCCGCCGCGCGACAAGGCCAATCAGGAATTCGTCTGGCGGGGGCTGGAGACCGGCGTGTTCGACGTGTTCTCGTCCGATCACGCGCCCTATCGGATGGATGCGACCGGCAAGCTGCACGCGGGACCGAACCCGACCTTCAAGAAGATCGGCAACGGCGTGCCGGGCATCGAGGTCCGGCTGCCGCTGCTGTTCTCCGAGGGCGTGCGCACGGGCCGCATGGACCTGACGCGGTTCGTGGCGCTGACATCCACCACCGCGGCGAAGCTCTATGGGCTCTATCCCCGCAAAGGCACCATCGCGGTCGGGAGCGATGCCGATATCGCGATCTGGGACCCGGAGCTGCCGGTCACGATCCGCCAGGAGAACATGCACGATGCCATGGACTACACGCCCTACGAGGGGCGCAAAGTGACGGGCTGGCCGGTAACGACCATCTCGCGGGGCGAGGTAATCTGGCGCGACGGCGCGGTGACGGGAGCGGCGGGCCGCGGCCGGTTCCTGCCCTGCGAGCTTTCCGCGGCCGCGCGGCCCCGCGGCAAGCTGCCGATCAACTTCGATCCCACATCCGGCCGGCTGGTCAATCCTTCCTGAGCCCCGAGACCCATGGAATTCGATTTCACGACCCTGCCGCCGAAGGACCGCTATCGCCTGCTGATCGGCTCCGTGGTGCCACGGCCGATCGCGCTGGTCACGACGCTGGACGAGCAGGGCGTGCCGAACGCGGCGCCGTTCTCGTTCTTCAATTGCTTCAGCCACGACCCGCCGATCGTGGCGCTGGGCATGGAGCTCAGGGCCGAGGGCAAGCTCAAGGACACCGTGCGCATCATCCGTGCGACGCGCGAGTTCGTCGTCAATCTCGTGAGCGAGGCGATCGCGGAGCGCATGAATGTCTGCGCCGTCGATTTTCCCGAGGGGATCGACGAGCTCTCGGAGGCTGGATTGACCGGGGTGCCGGCCTCTGTGGTGAAGCCGCCGCGCATCGCGGAATCGCCGGTCAACATGGAATGCAAGCTGATCGAGGAGTTGCGCTTCGGCGAGGGCGGCAAGCGCTCCATCGTGCTCGGCGAGGTGCTGCGTTTCCATATCCGCGACGAGGTGCTGACGCCGCGCGGCCACGTCGACCTCGACGCGATGAAGCCGGTCGGGCGCTTGGCGGGCAGCGGCTATATCCGGCTCTCCGATCGCTTCGACATGAAGCGCGTGAGCCACGCCGACTGGCAGGCGCGCAAGCGCAACGGCTCGGGGCCCTAGCGAGCCTCCGGCAGCATCAGGGTCACGATTTCCGCGATGCAGGCGGGCTTCTCGCTGCCTTCAAGCTCGACCGTCGCCTGCCAGGTCACGCGCAGGGCGCGGTCGGCTCCATCCTCCGCCGATAGGATCTTGAGATGCGTGCGGAGCCGCCCATCGCGAGGCACGGGCGTGGGAAAGCGGACGCGGTTGGAGCCGTAATTCAGGCGCGCCGCGACACCCGCGACCGAATAGAGATTGCGGATCATCGTGGGGATCAGCGAAAGCGTGAGATAGCCGTGCGCGATCGTGGTGCCGAGGGCCGAGCGCGCGGCCCGCACGGGATCGACATGAATCCACTGGTGATCGTCGACGACGTCGGCGTAGCGATCGATCAGGTCCTGGGTCACCGTCATCCAGGGGCTGACCCCGAGCGTCTCGCCCGCGGCGGCCTTCAGCTCGGCAAGGCTCTTGAACTCGCGCATGGAGCGCATCCTGCTCGCAGGCGCCGCGCGGCGTCCAGAGGCACTTGCCAGATCGCCCGCGAGCGCGTTCCCTAGGCCGACAACAGCAGAAGGGAGGCCGCCATGGCCGAAGCGGTGATCGTCTCGACGGCACGCACGCCGATCGGGAGGGCGTTTCGCGGTGCCTTCAACATGACCTACGGCGCGACGCTCACGGGGCACGTGATCCAGCACGCCGTGGAGCGCGCGAAGCTCGAGCCCGGCGAGATCGAGGACGTCGTGATCGGCTGCGGCTTTCCAGAAGGCACCACCGGCAACAACATCGCGCGCCAGGCGGCACTGCGCGCGGGTCTCCCGGTCACGGTCGCGGGCGAGACGGTGAACCGGTTCTGCAGCTCGGGGCTGATGGCGATCAGCATCGCGGCGCAGCGGGTCATGGTAGACGGCGTGCCCGCGATGGTGGCGGGCGGCGTCGAGTCGATCAGCCTCGTGCAGAACACGACCAACGCCTCCTATCACCACGACGAGTGGCTGGCGAAACACAAGCCCGAAATCTGGATGCCCATGATCGACACCGCCGAAGTGGTGGCGCGGCGCTATCAGGTGACGCGCGAGAGACAGGACGAGTTTTCCCTGTTGAGCCAGCAACGCACCGCTGCTGCCCAGAAGGCCGGCCGGTTCGACGCCGAGATCGTGCCGCTGCCGAGCCTGAAGCAGATGAGCGACAAGGATTCTGGCAAGACCTGGATGGAGCCGGTGACGCTCGCCAAGGACGAGGGCAACCGGCCCGAGACCACGCTTGCCGGGTTGGCGTCCCTGAAGCCGGTGCGCGAGGGCGGTCACATCACCGCGGGGAACGCGAGCCAGCTCTCGGACGGCGCATCGGCTTGCGTGGTGATGGACGCCAAGCTCGCGGAGAAGCGCGGGCTCGAGCCGCTCGGCATCTACCGCGGCATGGTGGTGACGGGCTGCGAGCCCGACGAGATGGGCATCGGCCCGGTCTTTGCGGTGCCGAAGCTGCTGCAGCGCCACGCACTCAAGGTCTCCGACATCGATCTCTGGGAGCTCAACGAGGCCTTCGCCGTGCAATGCCTCTATTGCCGCGACCGGCTCGGCATCGATCCCGAGAAGTACAACGTCGATGGCGGCGCGATCTCCATCGGGCATCCCTACGGCATGAGCGGTGCCCGCCTGGTCGGCCACGCGCTCCTCGAGGGCAAGCGCCGCAAGGCGCGGCTCGCCGTGGTCACGATGTGCATCGGCGGCGGCATGGGCGCGGCGGGGTTGTTCGAGATCGCCTAGTCTAGCGCGGCCCGAAGAGGCGCGTGTCGAAGGACGGGCACCGCTTCTGTTAAGCGCGCCTGAACAATCCCATGGTTAGCTGTCGATCGGCGGGGCTTGTTTTGTGCCGATCCCCCGATCGGCAGAGGAGTGAGAGATGGCAGGCGCGGCGCGGATCGCGGCGAATCCCTTGAAGGCGCGGGAGAGACCGGGACCGGCCCGCCCAGGGGCCGATCCCGCGAAAAATTCGACATCGGGTTAGCAGACCCAATTTATCGAATGAGATCAGTGGGCCCGATTCAGGAAAGAGCCAATTTCGTGCAGCCGGGAAACGCTCCCGGACTAGACACGGCCGGCGATCGTGACACCGCCGTCCACCACGATCGCTTGGCCCGTGACGAAAGTGCCGGCCTTGGAGGCGAGGAACACCGCCGCGCCCGCGATCTCGATCGGCTCGCCGATGCGCCTCAGCGGTGCGTTGCTCACGGCCTGCTCGAGCACCACCGGGTCCTCCCAGAGCGCGCGGGCGAAATCCGTCTTCACCAGGCCCGGCACGATGCAGTTGATGCGGATGTTGTGCTGGCCCCATTCGACGGCCAGGTTGCGGCAGAGCTGGAGGTCGGCCGCCTTGGAGATCGCGTAGGCGCCCAGCATCGGGCTGCCGCGCAAGCCCGCGATGCTGGAGATGATGATGACGACGCCGTCCTTGCGCTTGGCCATCTCCGGCAGCACCAGCTGCATGAGCCAGAGATTGCTGCGCACGTTCGAGTTCATCGTCTTGTCGTAGGCCTCATCGGGGACGTCGAGCAGCGGGCCGTAGTAGGGGTTGACCGCGGCGTTGCAGACGAGGATGTCGACCGGTCCGAGCTCGGCGCGCGTGCGCTCGATCAGCGCCTGCAGCTGCGCCTTCTCGCCGACATGGCACGGAATGCTCACGGCCTTGCCGCCGGCCTGGTTGATCGCGGCAGCGACTTCCTCGCAGGGGCCCGCCTTACGGCTGGAGATCACGACCTTGGCGCCCGCCGCCGCCATCTGTTCCGCGATGGCGCGGCCGATGCCGCGCGAGGATCCCGTGATGACCGCGGTCTTACCGGTGAGGTCGAAGAGGTCCATGACGCCTCCGCAGAGCGATGGATGGATCCTAAGACCCTATCGCATGCGGCCCTGCGCCGTCATCCTCGCGAGCGACCGCGGCGGAACCCGCTTGACAGGCGCGCTCCGAACGCGTTAGTTGCACCCCGATACCGTGGTGATTTGGCCGACCGGCTTGCGACCACGTTAAACCTCCGCTAAAAGGTCGGGCGTTCTTAGGGAACCCTGGACCCGTGCGGGCCAGGGTTTTTTCGTGGACGGAGCCGGCGCCTCGCAAAGGAGACGACCGATGTCCGGGCCAGCCTCGCTTCCCGAAAACTCGCATTTGAGCACGCTCCTCGTGCACGGCGGCGGATTGCGCAGCCAGCACCTGGAGACCAGCGAGGCCATCTACATGACCTCGGGCTACGTCTACGGTAGCGCCGAGGAGGCGGAATCGGCCTTCGCGAACGACGGCTCGCGCTTCGTCTACTCCCGCTACGCCAATCCGACGGTCTCGATGTTCGAGGAGCGCCTGCGCCTGATCGAGGGCGCCGAGGTCTGTCGCGCGACCGGGAGCGGCATGGCGGCGGTGTTCGCGGCACTCGCCTCCGTGCTGAAGCATGGCGACCGGCTCGTGGCGAGCCGGGCGCTCTTCGGCTCGTGTCTCCACATCGTGAAGCAGATCCTGCCGCGCTACGGGGTCGAGACCGAGGTGGTCGACGGCCGCGATCTCGACGCCTGGCGCCGCGCGCTGTCGCGGCCGACGAAGCTCGTGTTCTGCGAGACGCCTTCCAACCCGACACTGGAGCTCGTGGACCTCGAGGCCGTCGCGAAACTGACGCACGCCGCCGGCGGCCTGCTGGTGGTGGACAACGTGTTCGCGACGCCGCTGCTGCAGCGGCCGCTCAAGCTCGGTGCGGACGTCGTGGTCTACTCCGCGACCAAGCACATCGATGGCCAGGGCAGGAGCCTGGGCGGCGCGGTGCTGGGCTCGCGCCAGTTCGTGACCGACCATCTGGCGCCCTTCCTGCGCCATACCGGCCCCTCGATCAGCCCATTCAATGCCTGGCTTCTCCTGAAGGGATTGGAGACCTTGCCGCTCCGCGTGCAGCAGCACTGCCGCAACGCGGCCGAGGTGGCGGCTTTTCTGGAAAAGCACCCGAAGGTGGTGCGCGCCCTCTATCCCGGCCTCGAGAGCCATCCGCAGCATCAGCTGGCGCGGCGCCAGATGACCGGCAGCGGCAATCTGGTGGCGTTCGTCACCGCCGGCGCCAAAGCGGGCGCGTTCCGGTTCCAGAACGCGCTGCGCATCGTCAAGATCTCGAACAACCTCGGCGACGCCAAGAGCCTGATCACGCATCCCGCGACGACGACGCACCAAAAGCTCTCGCCCGAGGACAAGGCGATCCTCGGCATCGACGAGGCGCTGGTGCGTCTATCGGTCGGCCTCGAGGATGCCGCCGATCTGATCGAGGATCTCGATCGGGCGCTGGCCGCCGTATGACGCCGGCGGCAGCGTTGCGCTGACCCGCGCTTCTCGGTGAGAATGCCGCCTCCGAGCGGGAGGCGGCATGACCGGATTGAAATCCCATTACGTCACGGCGAACGGCATCCGCATCCATTATCTCCGCGAAGGCCGTGGCCCGACCCTGCTGCTCCTCCACGGCTGGCCCGAGTTCTGCCGGGTCTGGGGGAAATGCATTCCCGATCTCGCGACCGAGTTCGACGTGATCGCGCCGGATCTGCGCGGCTTCGGGGATACGGAGAAACCGGCGCACGGGCCCTCGGCCGATGCCGGCGCGGATGTCCACGCGGCGGACATTCTGGGGCTGATGGACGGGCTCTGCCTCGAGCGCGTCGGCATCGTCTCGCACGACGTCGGCGCCTATGTCGCGCAGGTGATCGCGCAAGAGCAGCCGGAGCGGGTGCGCGGTCTATTCTTCTTCAATTGCCCCTATGCCGGGATCGGCGCGCGCTGGGCGGCTCCCGAGCATCTCGGCGAGATCTGGTACCAGTCTTTCCATCAGCAGCCCTGGGCTGCGGCGTTGGTGGGCAGCTCCCGCGAGGCGTGCCGGACCTACTTTCGCCATTTCCTCAGCCATTGGGCCCACGACCCCCGCGCCTTCGACGAGGACATCGAGGCCTGGGTGGATAATTTCCTGAAACCCGGGAACCTCCAGGGCGGCTTCAACTGGTATATCAGCGTGCACAAGGCGCGGCTCGCGGTCATCCGAGGCGAGGCGCCGAAGCGCAGCCGCCGGCCGATATCGGTGCCCGCGCACGTGCTCTGGGGCGCCAGCGATCCCGTGCTCAAATGCGAATGGGCCGACCGCCTCGACGAATTCTTCAGCGACATCGACGTGTCCGTCGCGCCGGAGGCGGGGCACTTCGTGCATTACGAGCAGCCGGCGCTGGCGTGCCGGGAGATCAAGGCGTTTTTCCGAAAAGTGTAAAGGGGGGAGCATGTCCGTGAAACGCGTTGCGGTGATCGGCGCCGGCACCATCGGCGCGAGCTGGGCTGCTTATTTTCTCTCACGTGGCATGTCGGTGACGGCGAGCGACCCCGCCTCCAAGGGCGAGGCGTTCATCCGCGACTACGTCCGCACAGCGTGGCCGTCGCTCGAGCGCTTGGGGCTGGCACCCGGCGCCTCGGCCGAGCGGCTCCGCTTCGAGCGCGATCCGGTCGCCGCGGTTGAGGGTGCCGAGTTCGTTCAGGAGAGCGCGCCCGAGCGCGAGGACATGAAGGTCGAGCTGTTCGAGCGGCTGGACCGGGCGCTGCCGCCCGAGGTGATCCTCGCCTCGAGCTCGTCGGGCATCCTCATCAGCAATATCGCCGCGCGCTGCCGGCATCCGGAGCGCTGCATCATCGGCCACCCCTTCAATCCCCCGCACATGATCCCGCTCGTGGAGGTGGTCGGCGGCAAGCTGACCAGCCCCGCCGTGATCGAGCGCGCGTTGGCGTTCTATCGCGAGATCGGAAAGCGGCCGATCCACATCCGCAAGGAGGTGCGGGGCCATCTGGTCAATCGGCTGCAGGCCGCGCTCTGGCGCGAAGCGATCCACCTGGTCAACGAGGGTGTCGCCAGCGTCGCCGATGTCGATGCGGGTATCGCCTACGGCCCCGGCCTGCGCTGGGCGATCATGGGGCCGCATCTCTTGTTCCATCTCGCCGGCGGCGTCGGCGGCATGACTCACTTCATGCCGCATCTGGGCGTGCCGCTGGCGCGCGATTGGTGGCCGGCGCTCGGCAATCCCGAGCTCACGCCCGATGTCCAGAAGCAGATCATAGACGGGGTCGCCGAGGAAGCCGCCGGCCGGAGCATCCCCGAGCTCGCCGCCGAGCGCGACCGCTGCCTGATCGCGATCCTCGAGGCGCTGAAAGGCGCGCGAGGCGAGAGCTAGACTAGGCGGAAACACCCCTCTCCCCTCGGGGAGAGGGTGGGGTGAGGGGGCCTGCTACGACCGAGGCTTGAGCCAGCCGCGGCCCGCGCGACGCCCGAGGTAGCCCGCGTGGACGCGCTGCTTCAGCAGCGCGGGTGGGCGGAAGCGCTCGCCATAGGCAGCATGCAGGATCTCCTGGACCTGCAGGCAGAGGCTCGAGGTCGTGACGTCCATCAGCTCGAAGGGCCCGATCGGATGCCCGAGACCGAGCTTGCAGGCAAGGTCGATGTCTTCCGGCGTCGCGACACCCTCCTCGACCAGCTTGATCGCCTCGATTACGAAGGCGTGGAGCACGCGGTTGACGGCGAAGCCCACCACGTCCTTCACGCGGATCGGCGTCTTGCCGGCGTCGCGGCAGTAGGCCATCGCGCGCTCGACCGCGGACTCCGCGGTATCGAACTGTGGGATCACCTCGACAAGCTTCATGCGCGAGACCGGCGAGAAATAATGCGTGCCGAGGAAATTCGGCCGCCGCTCCGGCTGCAAATAAGCAGCGAGGGTCGAAATCGCGATGCTTGAGGTATTGCTGGCGATCAGCGCGTCCGGCCGGCAGACGCGGTCCAGGGCGCGAAAGATGTCGGCCTTCACGGCCTCGTCCTCGAAGACCGCCTCGGTCACCATGTCGCGGTCGGCGAAGCGCGCGAGGTCGGTGGCGACGGCGATGCGAGCGAGCACGGGCGACTTCTCGGCTTCCTTATAGAAACCGCGCACGATGCCTTTGTCGAGAATACTGGCGAGCCGGTCGAGCGCCGCCTTGAGCGCGTCATCCGTGCGGTCGCTGAGCAGCACGTCATATCCCGCGAGCGCATAGACGAGCGCGATCTCCGCCCCCATGAGACCCGCGCCGACGACGCCTATTTTGCCGACCATTCCTCGCCTCCTTGCTTGCCGCAAAATGAGGCATGCTGCCGGGCTTGTCCACGTTCGGCCTTGCTATGAGCCGATCCGCTGGCTCAAGCTTCACCCATCGGCGATCCGGATGGGAGATATGGGCGAGCGGTCCGAGAAGCGGGGGATGTTCGACCTCGGCAATCGGGTTGCCCTCGTGACGGGCGCGGGGCAAGGGCTCGGGCTCGCGATTGCGGAAGCCCTCGCCGAAGCCGGCGCACATGTCATCTTGAACGGCCGGCAAACCGCGCGCCTCGAGGCAGCCGAGGCGCAGATCCGCGGAAAGGGCGGCACCGCATCGCCGCTCGCTTTCGATATTGCCGACCCCCGCGAGGTCGCGGCGGCATTCGATCGCATCGGTGCAGCCTTTGGCGGGCTCGACATCCTCGTCGGCAATGTCGGCATCCGGCATCGAGTCCCGCTGGCCGAGATCAGCGCGCAGGACTTTCATCGCGTCCTCGAGGTCAACTTGACCGCGGGTTTTCATCTGGCCAAATCGGCGGTGCCACTCATGCTTCCGCGCGGCCGCGGCCGCATCATCATGGTGACGTCGATCGCGGGCCCGCTCGGCCGCGCCAACGATGCCGCCTATATCGCGGCCAAGGGCGGACTTGCGGGTTTCATGCGGGCGCTCGCGGTCGAGTTCGGGCCACGGGGCATCACGACCAATGCCATCGCCCCCGGCTATTTCGCCACCGAGACCAACGCTGCCATGGTGGACGACCCCGAGGTCGAGGGCTTCGTGAAGCGTCGCATCCCGCTGCAGCGCTGGGGCAAGCCGAGCGAGGTTGCCGGCGCCGCTGTGTTCCTGGCCTCGGACGCCGCCAGCTACGTCAACGGGCATGTTCTGACGGTCGACGGCGGGCTCTCCGCCTCATTCTGATCTCGCCATGATGCTTCAAAGCAAAACACATTAGGGAGGGGCCATGCGGGGCCTGATGATGGATAGCCCGCTGCTGATCCACACCATGCTGGATCACGCGGCGCGGTATCATGGCGATACCGAGATCGTGTCGCGCACGAACGAGGGACCCATCCACCGGTACGATTACGCGGAGACCGAGCGCCGCTCGAAGCGGCTCGCGAAGGCGCTCCGCCGCCTCGGGATCAAATTGGGCGATCGGGTGGGGACGCTCGCCTGGAACGGCTATCGCCACTACGAGCTCTATTTCGGCGTATCCGGGATCGGCGCGGTCTGCCACACGATCAATCCTCGGCTGTTCCACGATCAGCTCGACTACATCGTCAATCACGCCGAGGACGCTCTGATTTTCTTCGACCTCAGCTTCGCGCCGCTGGTGGAAAAGCTTGCGGCGCATTGGCGGCCCGTGAAGCACTTCGTCGCGATGACCGATCGCGCGCACATGCCAAACTTCGCCGTCAAGAACCTGCTCTGCTACGAGGAGCTCATCGCTGCCGAGACGCCGGATCTCGCCTGGCCCGATTTCGACGAGAATACGGCCTCATCGCTCTGCTACACCTCCGGCACCACGGGCAATCCCAAGGGCTCGCTCTACTCGCACCGCTCGACGGTGCTGCACGCCTTCGCCTGCTGCATGGCGAACAACACGGCCTTCGCCATGTGGGACTCGGTCTGCCCGATCGTGCCGATGTTCCACGCCAATGCCTGGGCCGTGCCCTATTCCTGCACGATGGCCGGGGCGAAGCTGGTGTTCCCCGGGCCCCATCTTGATGGCCCGAGCCTGCAGTCGCTGTTCGAATCCGAGACTGTCACCCTCACGCTGGGCGTTCCCACGGTTTGGCTCGGGCTGCTCAAATATCTCGAGGAGAGCGGCAAGCGCATCGACGGCGTCAAGCGCGTGCTGATCGGCGGCTCGGCCGCGCCCGCGGCGATGATCAAGACCTTCGAGGAGAAGTACGGCGTCGATGTGGTCCACGGCTGGGGCATGACCGAGATGAGTCCGGTCGGCACGCTCGGAACCTTGAAGGCCAAATTCCGGCATCGTCCGAAGGACGAGCAGCTCGCGCGCAAGGCGATGCAGGGGCGGCCGCTCTATGGCGTCGAGATGAAGCTCGTGGATTCCGAGGGCAAGGTTCAGCCGCACGATGGCCGTGCCCGCGGCGAGCTCCTGGTGCGCGGACCCTGGGTCGTGAGCGGCTACTACAAAGACGAGGCCGCGAGCAAGGATGCAATCGACGCGGAAGGCTGGCTCCGCACCGGCGACGTCGGGACCATCGACGCCGACGGCTACCTGCAGCTGGTGGATCGCCGCAAGGACGTGATCAAGTCGGGCGGCGAGTGGATCAGCTCGATCGATATCGAGAATGCCGCGATCGCGCATCCCGACGTCGCGGAAGCCGCGGTGATTGGCGTGCCGCATCCGAAGTGGCAGGAGCGGCCGCTCCTCGTCGTCGTGCCGAAAGAAGGCCGCTCGCCCTCCCGCGACGCGCTCCTCGCTTTCCTCGAGGACAAGGTCGCGAAGTGGGCGCTGCCCGACGACGTCGTATTCCTGCCGGAGCTGCCGCACACCGCCACGGGGAAGATCCTGAAGACCAAGCTGCGCGAGATCTTCGCGGGTCACCGGCTGCCGGGCACCTGAGCCCCGTTCTGCTGTCTCAGAGCCAGCGCCACTGGCCGATGACGCGGCCTTGGATGTAAGCCTCGTCGAGCGTGCGCTCATAGGGCTCGTAGTTCTGGTTGTCCGAGGTGATCTTGACGCGCGGCGGATCGGTGTGGGGCAGGAGCTGCACGCGCTTGACCACCAGGCCCAAGCCGTCCCAGACCACGAACACGCCAGGCGGACTCGGCCGCCGGTCGGCGGTGTCGATCAGTAGGCGCTGGCCCGGCAGCAGCGTCGGCTCCATGCTGTCGCCGAGCACCGTGATGATGCGGAGCTCCGCCGCCGGCGCGGTGGTATAGCCGCGCACGATCTCGCTCGGGATCTGCCAGGCCGCGACCATGCGGGCGTTCTCGTCGGTGAGGCCGTTGCCGCCGCTGCCGGCGCTCGCGCGGACATCGAGCTCGTCGATCCGCATCATCGGCGCCCCGACCTCCGGCCGAGCGATGCTGGGCAGCGGCCGCTGGCCCGAGCCGTCAACGCCCGCGAGCGCGAACAGGTCTGCCGCATCGACGCCCCTCGGCCCGAAAATCGGCACTAGGCGCAAGATCAGTTCGAGCGGCAGCAGCGGTTTCTTGAAGCGATCCTCATAGTGCTGATAGCTCGAGCCGTGCTCCATGCCGAGCGCCTCGGCGACCTGCCGGATGGAGAGCCCGGCGCGCGTGCGGATCTGCTTCAGCCGGCGAGCGACAGCGGAGACATCGCGCATCCCGACAGTGTGTACGCTGGCGCAATACAGTGCCAGACGCATTCTGCGCTGGGAGTCGTAGGTGACGGACACAGGGAGCATGCCGCCGAGGACCTTCTGCATTCTTCCACTCGCATAGAACATATCAGGTACATCCGCTCGTCGGACATACAGAGGGCGATCGCCCGCGTCAACGGTTTCGGGCAGAGTCGACGCGAGTGCGCCAGCCGCGCGTGTTTAGACAGGGGACCGTCTGGGCCGGAGGAATCGGTACGCCTTTCGACTCGCGCCCATCGACCAGCTCAGGGCATTTCGCGGACCGAGCTTTCCCGACGCGGCCCGTGCGTCACCTATTTGGATGGACCGTGCCGGCCCTCGGCGCGATGATCCCTT
>DATMMM010000245.1:0-3790 GCA_035569735.1 Allostellaceae bacterium
CGATCACGTGCCGGCGGAAGCCCAGGAAATTACCCGGCCCGGAGCTGCCGGCGTCGACGAAGGTGGTGGTGCCGCTGCGCCGCGCGAGGGCCGGCGCGTCGACGCCCAACGAGGTGCCGCCCCAGTAGACGTGGGTGTGGAGGTCGATCAGGCCCGGCGTCACGATCAGGCCCTTGGCGTCGCGGACCTCGGCGTCGCGGCCATGGGCCGCATCGCGCCCGACCGCCTTCACGCGGCCGTCGGCGAAAACCACGTCGGCGGTCCCATCCAGATTCTGGCTGGGATCGATCACCCGCCCGCCCCTCAACACCAGCTCGCCCATGGCCGCCGCTCCCCAAGAAATCCGCGCTCCCGGAACCTTAGCGAGGCAGAGCGGCGGGATGAAGGGAATTGCGCGAGGGACGCCCCGGCCGCCGCGGGGCGGTTATTTGTTCAAATCGGCGAAGGCCACGACGCTCGCCTTGTTCTTGGTGAGGAGCGTCTGAAGCATGGTGCGCGGGGTCTTCGTGTAGTCGCTGTACAGGTAGAGCGAGACCAATCGGCTGCGCACGATGGTCAGCGCCAGCACCGAGGCCTGGGTGAAGGTCTCGTCGCCCGCGTGGAGCTTGGCGAGGAAGCCGAAATAGATCGAGTTGTCGTCGCGGTCGAGCACGCCGACGGAGGAGAAGGATTGCAGATCGAGGCGGGAAACCGCCTCGCGCAAGCGCTGCGCCGCGCCCTCGCGCGCTTGCGCGGGATCGACGATCTCCCGCGCGAAGTCGTCGAGCGAAGCGCGCGTGAGCGGCTTGCCGAGCGTGGACGTCGGCGTCATCACGATGCCGAAATCCCTGATCCGCGCTCCGGACTGCGCATGGCTGCGCAGCTGGTCGCAATCACCGAAGGCGGTGTGGACGACATTGTCCCGGTTGGTCTGCTTGTGCATCGCCAGCACCACCGACATGAGATCGGCGGGATAGAGGCAATAGCCCGCGGGCGGATCGAATTTGAGGAGGATGCCGCCGGCGTCGACCTGGGCGCGCGGCGGCGGCGCCGGGGGGGTCGCCATGGCCTGCTGGGCGGACGGAGCCGCGGTGCCGCCGGCTGATGGAGCGATTGCCGATGGCTCCACCGCCGCCGGCGGCGCAGACGGCTGGACGCGGTAGCTGAAGAGCGCATAGGCGCCCGTCGACGTCGCGATGATCGCGACGCTGAGCGCGATATGCGCCCAGGAGAGCGTGCCGAGCCGGCCGCGTAGCACCCAGCGCGTGCCGAGCCAGCCCACCAGGATGAGCGCACCGATGCCAAGGCCGACCTCGGCGCCGAGCGCGAGCCGCGTCCAGTCGACGTCCATTAACGTGGGTCCCCTACCCCTAATGCACAGTCAGGATGAGCCTTTTGGGTGCTGAGCTGTAGTATCCTTATTGAGGCCGAGGCCTTGCGAGGCTTTGCGAAGAGCCCGAGTTAAGGTTATATTAACCGGAATCGGAGAACTTTCGCGCAAAGTGTTGAGGAAACATGGTTCTCCGCGGAGTAGATGGGATGGGGGACTCGGCGGCTCCACGCGCGGAAATCCAGCAGGCCCTACGGGAGTTCACGCAGCCCTCGCTCTTCTGGGGCACGGCGCTGGCGCTCGCGGATCTCGCGCAATACGCTGCGGGGATCGCGGGCGTGCTTTGGCTGACGCCGCTCTGGGCCAAGATCGCCTGCTCGGTCTTCGCCGGGCTCAAGATCGCCAATCTCGCGACCCTCGGCCACGACGCCGCGCACGGCAGCCTGACGCCCAGCCCCGCGCTGAACCGGATCCTCGGCATCGTCGTATTCATGCCGGGCCTCACCAACTGGGCGCTCTGGATCTACGAGCACCATCGGCGCCATCACCCCTATACGAACGGCGCGCTGGTCGACACCTATACGCCGCTCTCGAAGGCCGAGTACGACGCCCTGCCCGGCTGGCGCCGCGCGCTCAAGCGGATCCACCGCAATCCCCTCGGGCTCGGCTTCGGGCTCTATTACATCGCCGAGCGCTGGTGGGAGGTGAAGCTGCTGCCGCGCGCGGGCGTGCCCGCGAAATTCCGGCCCTCGGCGTGGCGCCACTTCGCCCTGCTGATGGTCTATCTCGCGGGTTTCCTGGCGCTGTTGGCGGCGGCGCCGCTCTATTCCGGGACCGGCAGCGTCACCGCGCTGCTGCTGGGCTTCGTGGTGCCGTTCTACGTCTGGATGGAGCTGATGAGCGGCTCGCTCTACTTCCAGCACACGGATCCCGGCATTCCCTGGTTCAAGTCCGAGGCCGAGCGGGGCAAGCTCCCGGTCGAGGCGCTGACGCTCCACCTGACCTTTCCGCAGTGGTTCTCGCGCTACATGCACCACGTCTACGACCACGCCGTGCACCACGTGCAGCCGGCCATTCCCTGCTATCGCCTGCACGAGGCTCAACTGGTCCTGAACCGGCTCGCGCCCGATGCGGCGGTGAGCCGTCGCTTCACGGTCCGCCTGTTCTGGGACACGCTCAGGCGCTGCAAGCTCTATGACTACGAGCGGCACCGTTGGCTTGACTTCGAGGGCCAGCCCACCAGCGAGCCGCTCCTGCGGCGGGCTGTCGCAGCCGCGCAAGGGGTTCACGAAATCGTTGTGGCGGCGGAGTAGCGCGGCCCTTTAGCCTCGCTTTTGCCACGCCTCGGGGACTGCGCGGCTTGGCGGGACTACCGAAATGATGGGATGATCCGTCCCATCCGCGCTCCAGGTTTTTTGGGCGCTCCCGAGGATTCGAGGCCATGGATTTCAAGACTCGTCACGTCGTCGTGACCGGCGGCACCGGCGCGCTCGGCCGCGCCGTGGTCGAGGCGTTGCTGCGCGGCGGCGCCGAGGTGCACGTGCCCTATCTGCATGCGGCCGAGGCCGAGCGGTTTCCGCTCCGGACCGAGCCTCGCCTTCGCCTGGCCGGGCCGATCGATCTCGCGAGCGAGGCAGAGGTCGGGCGGTTCTATGCGGGAGTGCCTACGCTCTGGTCCTCGATCCATCTGGCGGGCGGATTTGCGATGGGCGCCATCGCCGATGCCGACCGCGCGGCCCTGATGCAGCAGCTCGAGATGAACCTCGTCAGCTGCTATCTCTGCTGCCGCGCGGCGGTGGCGGGGATGCGCAAGGGCGGCGGCGGTGGACGCATCGTCAATGTGGCGGCGCGGCCCGCGCTCGAGCCGCGCCAGGGCGCCGGCATGACCGCCTACACCGCCGCCAAAGCCGCGGTCGCGGCGCTGACCCAGGCGCTCGGCGAGGAGCTCGCCCCCGACGGCATCCTCGTCAACGCGGTGGCGCCCTCGATCATGGACACGCCCGCCAATCGCGCGGCCATGCCCAAGGCGAAGCACGAGCTCTGGCCCAAGGTCGAGGAGGTGGCAGCGACCATCCTGTTCCTGGCGAGCGCCGACAACCGCGTCACGCGCAGCGCCGTGGTGCCGGTCTACGGCCGCTCGTAGTCCTTCGATCCCGGAGCCGGTTTTGCCCGCCGTCAGCCATCGCGAGATCCTGCGCATCCTCGGCGGCATCGTGCCAGGCATGTTTCTGGCAGCGCTCGACCAGACCATCATCACGACGCCGCTGCCCACGATGGCGGCGGAGCTCGGGGGCGTCGAGCATCTCTCCTGGGTGATCTCGATCTATCTTCTGACCGCCACCGCCTCGACGCCCATCTACGGCAAGCTCAGCGATCTCTACGGCCGGCGCGGCCTGCTGCAGGGCGCGATCGTGATCTTCCTTGTGGGATCGGCGCTGGCGGCACTCGCCCAGACCATGCCGCAGCTGATCGGCGCGCGGG
>DATMMM010000246.1:0-9996 GCA_035569735.1 Allostellaceae bacterium
TCCGCGAAGAGCCGTACGATCGGACCGTTCGTCGGATGGAATTTCTTGGGCCGCGGGGGCGAATAGAGCACGTCGAGCTCGCGGTCGAGCAGCATGTCCGAGAGCGAGCGGCCCTCGGCCGGCTGCTGCACATGAGCAGGCAGCGACTTGTCGCGCACCCAGGTCGCGGGCCCGTCGATGGTGCCGACCCACCATTGGAGCGAGTCCAGCGGCACCTCGATGTGGCGGAGGAAATGCCGGTACCAGACCGAGCCGCTGGCGGCCCAGCTGTAGATGCCGAGCCGCTTGCCCGGGAGATCGCGCGGAGTCTTGATCGGTCCGTCCTTCAGCACATAGAGGTCGCGCGCGGTGAAGTTGCGGAGTACGAAGGCGGGGAGTGCCACGAAGCTGCGGTCGCCCTTGGCGACGCGATAGAGGTGCTGGGCGAGCGACCCCTCGCCGCCGTCGACGGCGGGATCCTGGAGCGCGCGCCGCAGCATCTCCGCGCGGTCCGACCACGAGCCTTGGGTGCCGTGGATCACGGTCAAATCAATGCCCTCGGGCTTCACGTCGCCCGTGATGAGCGGCATGACGCGGGCATAATCGGCGCAGGTGAGGGTGATTCCAATATTCGGCATGCTTCGTCTCCCCGATTCGCGTGAGCGGCTGGTGAGATGATAGCCTGTCTTACGGACCGATGGAGATTTTCGGGAGCGACGCGATGCTGACCGAGATCGACACCGACGAGAGGGCCTAGCGCGGCGACAGTCTGCGGCCGGGGTCCTCGATCGTGCCGATCCCGCAGGCGTGCCTTGACGAACTCACGCAGACGCTTGCTGTCCTGCGCGCGCATCCGCTGCCGATGTTCCTGCACAAGCCCGAGGATTTCGAGCTCGACGCCTGCCGCGAGCTCATGAGGGACGTGCGCCGGCAGCTCGACGACGGACTCATGTTCGCGGTCCTGGACCGGCTCCCCGTGGAGAGCATGAGCCACGAGGAGTCGGCGGCGCTCTATGGGCTGCTCTCGTCGCTGCTTGCGCGGCCGGTGGCGCAAAAGCTCGACGGCACCATGGTCTATCTCGTGCGCGACACCGGCGCCACGCTCAAGCCGGGCTCGGGCATCCGGCCGACCGTGACCAACGTCGAACTCGTCTACCACAACGACAATTCTTATAACGAGACGCCCCCGCAGTGCGTGGGCCTGCTCTGCCAGAGCCAGGCGAAAGAGGGCGGCCTCAGCCGCGTGCTCAACTTCTACGTCGCGCACAACCGGCTCCTGGCATCGCATGGGAACGTGCTGCCGCGGCTCTATCAGCGGTTCTGGTACGACCGGCACCGCGAGTTCTTTCCGGGCGAGCCCGAGACTTTTGCGGCGCCGGTGTTCTCCTATGGGGAGGAGCGGCTCACCGCGCGGCTCGCGCTCCTGGAGATCCGCGGCGGCTATGCGCTTCGCGGCGAAACGCTCGACCGCGAGGGCGAGGCGGCGCTCGAGGCCATGGAGTCGGTGATGCACGAGCCCGGCCTCGCCGCCGAGCTCACCTTCCGGCCGGGCCAGATCCAGTCCGTCAACAACCGCGCGACGGGCCATATGCGCACCGCCTTCGTCGATGGTGAGACGCCGGAACAGAAGCGCCTGCTCGTGCGGCTGTGGTTGCGCGACACGGGCCGGCAGAGCTATCGCGGGTGACGCGCTACGGTCGTGCGTCCCTCGACGCGCTTCGCTTGCTCAGGATAAGGCGCACACGGAGCGATTACTCAATGCCCATCCGAAGCAAGCGTAGCGCGTCCAAGGATGCGGCACTCTTGCGCGCAAGCCTCACCGAAAACACGGGGCCGCCCGCGACGCATCGCCACGTCTATGGCGGGGAAATCCCGTAATCAGTGGTGTGTTAGGACCGCATGGCGTGGCATTTTTATGAAATCGAGCGTTCCCTTTCACGCGCACCGGTCGGCTGCATCGACGGCGCCGAACGGCCGCGGCGCGCCGAGGTCAAGGCACTCACGGGCTTGCGCGGCGTCGCGGCGCTGCTGGTCGCACTCTATCACGTCAATCCGAACCTGATCGCGCCGACCGCCGCCGGGAGGTTCGTGGGAAAGGGCTATCTCTGGGTCGATCTGTTCTTCGTGCTGAGCGGTTTTCTGCTCGCGATGAACTACGCGGGCCGGTTTGCCGGCGGTTGGTCGCTCGGTGCCTGGCTCGATTTCCTGCTGCATCGTCTGGCGCGGATCTATCCGCTCTATCTCGCGCTGGTGGTGGCGAGCCTCGCCTATTCGCTGGTGCTCTATGGCGGGCTTCATGCCTCCGCGCCACCGCCCGCGCTCAAGCTCTCCGAGCCCGCCCGCGACGTCGCCGCCAATCTCCTGATGGTGCAGTCTTGGGGCCTGGGCAAGAGCATCGACGGCGTCGCGTGGTCGCTGAGCACGGAATGGGCGGCTTACCTGCTGTTCCCGCTACTGGTCGCGGTCGCGCTCTTCGGCCGGCCGCGCGCGGCGCTGGCGGCGGCCGTGGGGGCGGCCGTGGTCCTCGGCGCCACCGTCACCCTCACCATGCGCGACGGCGCCTATCACAGCGGCCCGCTCGACGCCTATGACGGCGCCACGCTGGAGCCTCTGCTGCGCTGCCTCGGCGGGTTCGTGCTGGGGCTCGTCACCTTTCGCCTGGCGCAGTCGCCGCGGGCGGTCGCGGTCGCCGGCCACGACCTCACCATCGCAGCGGCGCTCGGGCTGCTCGTCTCGGGCCTCGCCGCTGGCGTGCACGACCTCGTGATCTACCCGCTCTTCGCGCTGCTGGTGCTTGGGCTCTTCGGCAATCGGGGCTATGTGGGAAGGATCTTCGCCTGCCGCCCGGTCCATTGGCTGGGCGTGGTGTCCTATTCCGTTTATCTCCTGCACCCCTATCTGGTGGCGCCGCGCTCCGCGCTCGACGCGTCGCTCCAGACCCTGCTGCCCGAGCCCTGGGCGGGAGTGGTCACCTCGGTGGCGATCTACGCCGTGCTGCTCGCGGCGTCCGCGCTCGCCTACCATGCCATCGAGGAGCCGGGCCGCCGCTGGGTGCGGCAGCTGCGAGGCGCGATTCCCCGCTTGCCCGCGGGGTAGCCGCCCCATAGAGTCGACAGACACAACAATTCGGCACGCTGGCCCGACCCGGCAGAGGTGCCCAAAATATCGGGGGAGGCTTGTCATGTCGGTCCATCGAGTCCTGCTTCTCGGCGGCGTCCTGGCAGCCGTGGGCCTGGTGCTTGCGGCATCCGATGCGGGCGCGCAGAGCACGCAGCACTTCACCTTCGGCTACGACCAGCCGCACACCACGGCCTACGGCTTTGCCGGCGATACCTTCGCCGCCAAGCTGAATGAGCTCAGCAAGGGGACCATGATCATCGATCAGTTCCCCGGCGCGCAGCTCGGCCAAGAGCCGCAAATGCTGCAGAAGATCCGCACCGGCGATATCGATTTCATCATCACCTCCACCGCGAACGCCGCGACGGTGGTGCCCGAGGCGGGCGTTTTCTCGATCCACTTCATCTTCAGGGGAGAGGACCACCTGAAGAAGGCGATCAGCGACCCCAAGGTGATCGAAGCCTTCCGCAAGATGGTCACGGACAAGGTGCAGGGTGCCCACGTGCTGACCCTGATCACGCTGGGCCTGCGCGATTTCTACAGCAAGAAAGAGATCCACAACATCGCCGACGTCAAGGGCCTCAAGGTCCGCGTGCAGGCGACGCCGACGGAGGACACGCTGTTCCCCGCCTATGGCGCGCAAGTCGTCCACATGCCCTTCGGCGACGTCTACACCTCGCTGCAGACCGGCGTGGTCGACGTCGCGGAGAACGGCGTCAACGTCTACATGTCCAACAAGCACTACGAGGTGGCGCCGATCATGTCGATGTCGGAGCACGAGGCGAACGACAATTGCATCTGGGTCAGCGACAAGGCGTGGGGCAGCTTCAGCGACGAGCAGAAGAAATGGGTGCAGGCCGCGGCCGACGAGGTCAACCGCCTGGAGCCCACGCACGCCCTGATGCTCGAGCGCGAGTCGATGGCCAAGCTCGAGAAGATGGGCGTCAAGTTCGTGAAGGACGTCGACAAGTCCGGCTTCATCAAGATCGCGGAGCCGATCCAGGACAAGATCGCCGGTGAGCTCGGCCCCCATGCGGTGGAGCTGCTCGGCCTGGTCCGCGCCGTACAGTAAGCCCGCACGCGATAACGAAACAGCAGGACGATGAACGCCACGGGCGACATCGTCCTGCAGTCGAAGCGGCATCTCAAATGGCGCAGCTTCGACGTCATCGAGCGCGTGATGATGGCGCTCTGCGGCATTTGCCTGCTGGGATTCACGACGTCGGTCTTCTTCGATGTCGTGACGCGTGAGATCGGCCACCCCTGGCTCTGGCTGCAGGAGGTCACCTCGACCTTCTTCATCTACGGCATCTTCATCGGCGCCGGCGTCGCGACCCGGCGGGCCGATCACCTCTATCTGGCGGCGATGACCGAGCTCATGCACGGGCGGCTGCGCTTCGCGACCGAAATCTTCAACCGCCTGGTCATCCTCGCCGTCGCCTGCTGCATGATCTATTTCGGCTTCGTCAATGTCCTGAACGGCTTCGGCAGCTTCCGCATGCCCTCGATGACGCCGATCGCCTCCTATTACGCCGCGATCCCTTTGTCGGGCGTCATGATCGCGCTTTTCACGATCGAGCAGCTCGTCAACGGCTGGCGCAACGGTTTCGAGGGCGATGAGACCGAGGATCCTGCCCTGAAGCAGGTCACGTAGGGCCCGGCCGCATGTCGTTCGAGAACGGCCTCATCCTCGGCTTGATGACGGTCCTGTTCCTGTTCTTCGGCTATCTCGGGGTGCCCGTCGCTTTCTCCCTGATCGCGGGCGTCATCGTCGGCACGTTGTTCACGCCGATCAGCCTGCCCTCGATCATGGCGCAGCTCTTCAACGGCATGGACACCGAGGCGCTGATGGCGGTGCCGTTTTTCCTGCTCGTCGGCGAGCTCATGACATCGGCGGACGTGGTGATCCGCATCGCCCGGCTATCGCAGGCTCTGGTCGGGCACATCCGCGGCGGCCTTGCCCAGGTGGTCACGGTCTTCAGCATGTTCTTCGCGGATATGTCGGGCTCGACCTCGGCCGATGTCGCGGTGCTGACGCGCACCATGGCGAAGCCGATGGAGCAGGAGGGCTATGGGCGCCCATTCATCGCCGCGCTCATCGCCGCGGCCTCGACCATCGCCTGCCTGGTGCCGCCGAGCATCACCTCGGTCGTCTACGGTGCGGTCGGCAACGTCTCGATCGCCGGGCTTTTCCTGGCGGGCTTCGTGCCGGCGCTCCTGATCGGCTTCGGCCTGATGATTTATTGCTATTTCTTCGGCCCCGTAGGCCATCGGAGACCGCGCTCATCCTTCCTCGGCCTCTTCAATGCGACCAGGGATGCCTCTCTCACCCTGGTGATCCCGGTGATCCTGCTGGGCGGCATCCTCTCCGGATTTTTCACGCCGACCGAGGCCGGCGTGATCGCCAATGTCTACATCCTCGTTGTCATCCTGCCGTTCCTGAATCCACGGCACCTGAAGCGGTTGCCGCGCGACTTCATGCATGCAGGGCTGATTTATTCCCTGCCGCTGATCACCATCGGGGCCGCCTCGGCCTTCGGCTGGATGCTGGCCTATCTGCGCGGGCCCCTGGTCGTCGCCGGCTGGATCGCGAATTTCGCCGGCAACGATCCCAAGCTGATCATGTTCTCAATGGTGCTGGTGTTCACCGTGGTCGGCGACTTCATCGAGCCGATCCCGACCATCGTCATCTTCATGCCGGTGGTGGCGCAACTGACCGAGGCGGGCGGGATCAACCCGATCCACATGGGCGTGACACTCATCGTCACGATCGCGTTCGGCCTGATCACGCCCCCTTACGGCCTTGCTCTCCTGATGGCGTCCAAATTCGTGGACACCACTTTCGCCAAGGCGCTCCGGGCGGCCTTGCCGATCTACATCATCTTCTTCGCCACGATCGCCTTCGTGATCTTCGAGCCGGACGTGGTGCTGTGGCTGCCCAAGCACGTGTTCCCGGAATCCGTCGGCTGCTTCAAGTCGCCGGCGGGCACCGGCTATATCTGTCCGAGCTGAGGCGGGCTCAGCCCGCGAGACCGCGGACGAACTTGCTGCGCGCCTGGGCGCCCGAGAGCACGAAGCTGAAATCGTTGCCGCCGAGCACGAAACGCGCGCCCATGCCGATGTACTGGCGCATCAACTCCTCGGTATAGACGCCGCCGAGACCGGCGTGCTTGCCGTGGCGCTTGCAGGCGGCAATCACCCGCTCGTAGGCAGCGACCACCTTGGGATCGCCGAGGCCGCCAGGCACCCCAAGCTCCATGGAGAGATCGTTGGTGCCGATCAGCAGCACGTCGATGCCGGGCACCGCGGCGATCGCCTCGGCGTTCTCCACCGCGCGGGGCGTCTCGATCATCACCACGATCAAGGTCTCGGCGTTGACGATGCGGGTTGCTTCGGCAAGCGGCACCGGCCGGTAACCCAACTGCGCCATGGCGCCGGCGACGGACCGGTGGCCCTGCGGCGGATATTTGAGGCGGTCGACGATCTCGCGGGCCTCATCGGCGGTGTCGACGTGGGGGACCACGATCCCCGCGGCGCCGCCGTCGAGGAGGCGCGTCGCGATGGAGAATTCGCCCGAGGGCACGCGCGGGATCGGCGCGATCCCGGCGTCGAGCGCCGCAACCGCCATCTGGCAAGCAATATCGAGGTCGATCGAGCCGTGCTCCATGTCGATGAAGAGCCAGTCGTAGCCCGAGATCGCCATCACCTTGGCGATCTCCACGGTGCGCGCGAGCCGGACGCCGCAACCCAGCGCCACCTCGCCCTTCCGGAGCCGCTCGCGCGCGGGATTCGTGAAACCAGTCATGTCGGCGCCTCCTGAGGTTCTTGGTTCCCATCGTTATAGCCGTTCGGGTCAAAGGGCAGAATGGCTTTTGCGGGCGCAGCTCGGGCGGTATCGTGCATCCTTCGATGCGCGCCCAATCGGGCGCTTGCTCAGGATGAAGAGGATTTTTGAGTGAACGCGCACCCCGGGTCCTCATCCTGAGCAAGGGCCGTCAGGCCCGCGTCGAAGGACGCACCGCGGCTCTGGCCGCAACGGCCGTCGTCGCGCTCCTGATAGTCGGCGCCATCGGCGGGTGGCTCTGGCTCCGGGCGCGCGGCATCGACCTCGCCGGCATGAGCACGACCGAGGTCGAGGCGATGGTAAGGAGCTGGGCACCCTGGGCGTGGCTGGGCTCGATCGCCTTGATGGTGCTGCACTCCTTCGTGCCGCTTCCGGCGGAGATCATTGCGCTCGCGAACGGCGTACTGTTCGGACCGTGGTGGGGCGTGGCGGTGACCTGGATCGGCGCCATGCTGGGCGCCGTCCTCGCCTATGGCTTGGCACGGGCGCTCGGCCGGCCGGCGGTGCGAGGCCTGGTTCCGGCCCGGCATTGGGCCAAGCTTGAGGCGATTCCGGTCAGAGCGGGCCCGTTGCTGGTGATCCGGCTGATGCCCATGATCTCCTTCAACCTCGTGAACTATGCCGCGGGCTTGCTGGGCGTGCCCTGGTGGCGCTTCCTGTGGACCACCGCACTCGGGATCCTGCCGATCATCGTCACCATGGTGGTGCTGGGGCGCGAGCTCATGGCGGCGCCCTGGTGGATCTGGGGTGCCTTCGCGTTCGCCTCCCTGGCACTGCTGGCGCTACTGCGCCTGACGAGACGCAATATCGGCCCCTAGTCTTTTAGGTGTAAGCTGGGCGCCATGAACGAAGCCGAGGCGCTGTTTCAGGTCCTGCGGAAGTCGGCCGATGCCGACGCCGCGAACGCGATCGAGCAACTGGTGCGGGACGGCCGGGATCGCGAGCTTTGCCGCATCAATCCGCTGGCGTTCGCGGCCAAGACCGGGCTCGGCGAGGAGCGCGTCATCTCGGCCTTCCTGCACGCGGCGCGGATCGGGCTCTTCGACCTCTCCTGGAACGTGCTCTGCCCCGGCTGCGGCGGCGTGCTCGAGGCCGGCGCCTCGCTCAAGAGCGTCGACCAGGACGAATACAGCTGCGCTCTCTGCGCCGCCGGTTACGGGCCCACCCTCGACGAGATGGTCGAGGTCACCTTCACGGTGAGCCCGCGCGTGCGCCGGATCGCCGCGCACAGCCCGCACGAGCTGCCCCCGGTCGAGTATTTCCGCCAGATCTTCTGGAGCTCGGGCGTCGATCTGCCCGAGGACACGCTCGAGCAGCAGATGGACGAGATCATCCTCGAGCAGATCGAGCTGCCGGCGGGCGAGCGGGCCGTTCTGTCGCTGCAGCTGCCGGCGGAATTCGTCATCGTGTTCGAGCCGGTGACCCACGCGGCGCAATTCATCGACGTGAAGGGCGAGCCGACGCGCGAGCGGCAGACCCTGTCGATGCTGTTCAATGCGGTGCAGGCGCCCACGGGAACCATGGAGCTGCGCCCGGGCCCGCTGCGCCTCGCGCTCGATAACCGCACGGACGCGCGGGTGCTGCCGGGGGTGTGGCTCGCGGGCGACAAGCTGCACGACCTCCTCGGCCGGCGCCGCCCGTTCCTCACCGCGAAGCGGCTGCTGACCAACCAGACGTTCCGAGACATCTACCGCACCGATACGCTCGACGTGGATCAGCGGCTCAAGATCACCAGCCTCACCTTCCTGTTCACGGATCTCAAAGGCTCGACCGAGCTCTATGAGAGGGTCGGCGATCTCGTCGCCTTCGACCTGGTGCGACAGCATTTCCGAGTGCTGAACGAGATCGTCGCCGCCGAGGCGGGCGCCGTCGTGAAGACCATCGGCGATGCCGTGATGGCGACTTTCTCCACGCCCGACCGGGCCGTCGCCGCGGCGCTCCGGATGCGGGACGCGATGCATCGCCTCAACGGCGAGCGCGGACGCGAGGATCTGCTGCTCAAGATCGGCATCCACGAAGGGCCGTGCCTCGCGGTCGTGCTCAACGACCACCAGGACTATTTCGGGCAGACGGTGAACGTCGCCGCGCGCGTGCAGGGCTTGGCGACCTCGCGCGCGATCTTCGCGACCTCGCCGGTGGTGGGGTATCCGCAGACCTCGACGCTGCTCGAGGCCAGCGGCTTGAGCCCCAATCGCCAGCAGCGCGCGCTGCGCGGCATCGCGGACGAGCTCGAGGTCTACGAGATCCCCTGAGCGGGCGGTCCGCGGGAGAGCCGCTACTCCTTCAAGACGGACGCGTACTCGTCGGCGACGGTGCCCGCCGCCGCGACGAAGCCGTCGTAGTCCTTAGGCTCCAGCACCACCGAGAGCGCCATGTAGCCGCGCCGCGCCAGATAATAGCCGCGCTGCATCATCTCGAGATGGAACAGCGCGCGCTTTTCGTCGGCGGAGTCGACGTCGGCGGGCCGGCGGATCGGTTTGCGCTGGAAGTGAATGCTGAGGAGCGATCCCACGCCGGTCGCCTGCATGGCGACGTTCTTCTGCGCGAACACGGCATTGAGGCGCTGCTTCAAGCTCTCTCCGGCAGCGCTGAGCGCGCGGGCGGCCTCGGGCGTATAGATTTCACGCAGGCCCACCGCACCCGCGGCCATGCTCATGACGTTGTTGTTGAAGGTGCCAGCGTGGGCGAGGCTGCCGGGCTTGGTCGGATCGTAGCGGTCCATCAAGCGGCGCGCTCCGCCGAAGGCGCCGAAGCTGAAGCCGCCGCCGATGTACTTGCCCAAGCTCGTCATGTCCGGCCGGATCCCGTGCGCCTCCTGCAAGCCGCCGGGCGACAGCCGCGAGGTCATCACCTCGTCGAAGATCAGCACGATGCCGTGCTTGGCCGAGGCGTCGCGGAGCGCCTGCAGGAAGCCGCGGTCCGCCGCGATGGCGCCGCCGCCGCCCATCATCGGCTCCAGAATGATGGCCGCGAGCTCGTGTTTGTGCTTCTCGATCAGCGTGAGAGTGGCGTCCGTGTCGTTGTAGGTCGCCATCACCATGGGGAAGGGTGCGTTG
>DATMMM010000247.1:0-2316 GCA_035569735.1 Allostellaceae bacterium
CGGCCGCTGACGCGGCTCCAGACGGTCACGGCCCCGGGGGGATCAGCCGACCTGGGCCGTGTGGTTGGTGGGCAGAGCGCCCTGGGCGGTCGCGGGCTTTCGGATGTCTTCCAGGCGGACCGACACGATGTGGGAGGCGCCGCTCTCGTCGAGGTGGATGCCGTAGAGGGTCGACGCGTGCGACATCGTCACGTGGTTGTGCGTGATGACGAGAAACTGCCGCTCGGCGCCGAGGCGGGCCACCATCTCGCCGAAGCGACCCACATTGGCGTCGTCGAGGGCGGCGTCCACCTCGTCGAGGATCGTGAACGGGCTGGGGTTGACCTCATCTAGCGCGAGCACCAATGCAAGGGCGGCAAGCGATCGCTCGCCTGACGACAGAAGCGTGACGTTCTGAAGTCGTTTGCGCGCCGGCTGGACGAGAATCTCCACCCCGGACCGGGGACCCTCGGCGCCGTCGGCGTGACGAAGAGTGGCCCGGCCCCCAGGCGCGAGCTGCGAGAAGTACTCGTGGAAGTTCGTGGCGACCGCGCCGAATACCGCCTCGTAGCGCGACTCCTCCTCTTCGCGCAGCTTGGCGATGAGCTGTTCGAGGTCACTGCGCGCGGCTGCGATGTCGTCGAGCTGGGTACGCAACGTCTCGAAGCGCTCCTCGAGCTCTCGGCACTCGGCTTCGGCGAGCGCGTTGGTAGGGCCGATCTCCTGCAAGCGCCGCTCCAGCGCCCGCATCTCCTTCTCGCGCGCTTTGCCGCCCGGAATTTCCTCGGGCGCTACGCCGTCCGGCATGCGCAATCGGATTTCCTCCATGCGCGCCGCATGAAGCTCAGCCTCTCGTGCCAGCAGCTCGAGGTTGCCCTCCAGCGTTCCCGCTTTGAGCCGGGAGTCGATGCGCGCCTCTTCCAATGCGACCAGGCGGCGAGCGCCTTCAGCCATCTCGGCTTCTTCGCCTGGTGCCTCGCGCTCGGCCTCGGTCAGGCGCTTCTTCGCAGCCTCGGCCTCCGCGCCCAGCCGGGGCAGCACCTCAGCCGCCAGGGCGGCGCTGCCCTCGGCGTCAGCCAGGCGGCGGCTCCTCTCTTCTGCCGCGCCGTGGTGCCGGGCGAGGTCTTCGTCCACCGCGACGAGCTGACGTCGAAGGTCCTCGCTCCGGTCGTGCCAGCGCGCGCGCTCGAGCTCGGCCTGACGCGAGGCGGCCCTCTGCGCCGCCACCGCGGCGACCTCGGCAGCTTTCGCGGCAGCCACCTGCTGCGCGTCTGTGGCGAGTCGCTCGAGGTCGGGCACCTTGCCGGCTTCGACCCTCTCCGCCTCGCGCGCCGCCTCGAGCAGCCGCTCCGACTCCTCGAGGCTCGTCGCCCCGGCGGCGCGCTTGCGCAATTCGTCGAGACCGGCCTCGGCCTCCTTGATCCGCGTGGCGGCGACGTCAGCGCCTGCAGCCGCGGGCTCGAGGGCGTCGATCTGCTCCTGCAGCCGTGCCCGGCGCGCCTCGATCTCGACCCGCGGGTCGGCTCCGGCACGGATCAGTCCGGGTTCGCGGTAGACACCCGTGATCGTCACGTCGACGCCGACGACCGCATGCCCCAGGAGCCGGCGCGCCACGAGCTCGAAACCCTTGCGGATCCGAACGTGGTGGAACATCGATCCCGCCTTCGGCTCCGGCGTGGTCCCAAGCGGGTAGAGAACGGTGACCTGAGAACCCCCTCCGGCGCGCCCGGCCACTTCCTCGTCGGCGGCGACCAGGGCATCGGCAAGGGGACCGAGCGTGGCCGACAGCGCCCGCTCGTAGCCAGGCTCCGCAGTCACCACGTCTCCGAGGCGGACGAGGCCCGGCGCTGTCACGGGGCGCAGCGATTCGAGGCCCTCGACCTGGGAGCGCAGTCGGGCGATCGAGATGGCGGCGGCTTCGGCCAACCGAGCCTTGGCCCTTTCCGCGGCTAGCGCAGATTCCGCATCCGGAATCCTCTTGGCCGCCTCCGCGCCGGCACGCGACCGACCCACCTGCTGCTCGAGGAACTCGCGCCTGGAGCGCAGGCCGGCGAGCGAAGAGGTCGCGACAGCAACCGCACGCAGGGCCTGCTCGGCCGCGCGCTGGGCGTGTTGCGCTTGTGACGGATCCGCCGGCTCGACCGGCGGCGGGAGAGCAGGCACGGCCTCGAGCGCACGAACGGCCTGCGCGAGCTCGCCATTCAGCTGGTCCCGAAGCGCTTCAGCGACGCCGGCCTGCCTGCGGTGGTGGGCATCCTCACGACGCAGAGCCTCGGCGAAAGTCGCATGGCTCTCGGCCCGCTCTTTGGCGAGCTCGAGCGAGTGCTCGCCCGCGGC
>DATMMM010000248.1:0-4926 GCA_035569735.1 Allostellaceae bacterium
GATCCTGCAGGACCTGGGTCTCGCGATCCATCCGCCGTTCCTCTATCTCGGCTACGTCGGCTTCTCCGTGTCGTTCTCCTTCGCGGTGGCGGCGCTGATCGAGGGCCGGGTCGATGCGACGTGGGCGCGGTGGGTCAGGCCCTGGACGCTCGCCGCCTGGTGCGCGCTCACCGTCGGCATCGCGCTCGGGAGCTGGTGGGCCTATTACACGCTGGGCTGGGGCGGCTGGTGGTACTGGGACCCCGTGGAGAATGCATCGTTCATGCCCTGGCTCGCGGGCACGGCGCTCCTGCACTCCGCGATCGTGGTGGAGAAGCGCGACGCGCTCAAGACCTGGACCATCCTGCTGGCGATCGTGACCTTCGCGCTCTCCCTGATCGGCACTTTCCTGGTGCGCTCGGGCGTGCTCACCTCGGTGCATGCTTTCGCCATCGATCCCGCGCGCGGCGCCTTCATCCTGCTACTGCTGATCGTCGCGATCGGCGGCCCGCTGATCCTCTACGCGTTCCGCGCGCCCTCGCTCCAGGGCGGCGGGATCTTCGCGCCGATCTCCCGCGAGGGCGCGCTGGTGCTGAACAACCTGCTGCTCGCCACCGGCGCCGCCACGGTGTTCATCGGCACGCTCTATCCGCTGTTCCTCGACGCCATGGGCGGCGACAAGGTCTCGGTCGGATTCCCGTTCTTCAACCGCACCTTCGTGCCGCTGATGGTGCCGCTGCTGATCGCGATCCCGTTCGGACCGTTGCTCGGCTGGAAACGCGGCGACATCCTGGCGGCCTCGCAGCGCCTGATCTTCGCCGCGGGCGCGGCGATCGCGGTGGTGCTCGCGGTGCTGCTGTTCGTGAAGCCCGCCGCGGTGCTGGCGACGCTGGGCCTCGGCCTTGCGGCCTGGATCGGCGCCGGCAGCCTGGTCGAATGGTCGGAGCGCGTGCAGCTCTTCCGCGTCCCGCTCAAGGACACCCTCGCGCGGGCACGACACCTGCCGCGCGCGGCTTATGGCGTGACGATCGCGCATCTCGGCGTCGCCGTCACGGTCGCCGGCATCGCCGCCTCGGCCTGGGAGAGCGAGCGCATCGAGCTCCTGCATCCCGGCGACAGCGTGTCGATCGCGGGCTACGACCTCCGCCTCGACAAGGTCGAGTCCGTCGCGGGTCCCAACTACACCGCGGACCGCGGCACCGTCACCGTGACACGGCACGGCGCGCCGGTCGCGGTGATGCATCCGGAGAAGCGCTTCTTCACGGTGCAGCAGATGCCGACCACGTTCACGGCGATCAACAGCGATCTGCTCTCCGATCTCTACGTCGTGCTCGCCGACGGCGACGGCAAAGGCGCCTGGACACTGCGCGTCTATCAGAAGCCGCTGGTGCCCTGGATCTGGCTCGGCTGCGGGGTGATGGCGCTGGGCGGGCTCATGAGCCTCTCCGACCGGCGCTGGCGCGTGGGCGCTGCCGTGCGCCGCGGCCGGGCGGCCGCGGGCGCCGCCGCGGACGACTGAGCCATGCGCCGCCTGATCTATCTGCTGCCGATCGCCGCTTTCATGGCGCTCGCGGGCTATTTCGTGGTGTCGCTGAGCCGCGATCCCTCGGTGCTGCCGTCGGCGATGATCAATCAGCCGGCGCCCGCCTTCACCTTGGCGGGGCTCCAGGGCCAGCCCGGCCTCGCGCGGGACGAATTCCGGGGCCAGGTGGTGTTGATCAATTTCTTCGCCTCCTGGTGCGTCCCCTGCAGGGCTGAGCACCCTCTGCTGATGCAGCTCGCGGCCGAGCTCAAGACGCCGGTCTACGGCATCGATTACAAGGACAAGCCCGAGGACGCCGCGCGCTTCCTCAGCGAGCTCGGTAATCCCTACGGCCTGATCGGCGCCGACCGCGACGGCCGCGTCGGCATCGATTTCGGCGTCTACGGCGTGCCGGAGACCTATGTGATCGACAAGGCGGGTCGCATCCGCCTGCGCCATGTCGGGCCGCTCACGCCGGCCGATGTCACTCGGGAGCTGGCGCCGCTGGTGAAAGAGCTGCAGAAGTCATGAAGGCGATCCTCCTGGCGGCGATGCTGGGGCTCGCGGCGGCTTCGGCGCTTGCGGTAGAGCCCGGCGAGCGTCTCGCCGATCCCGCGCTCGAGGCGAGGGCGCGCGCGCTCAGCGGCGAGCTGCGCTGCCTCGTGTGCCAGAACCAGTCGATCGACGACTCCAACGCAGATCTCGCGCACGATCTCCGGGTCTTGATCCGCGAGCGTCTGAGCGCCGGAGACAGCGATGCCCAAGTGCTGCAGTTCATGGTGCACCGCTACGGCGACTTCATCCTGCTGCGGCCGCTGGTCAAGCCCGAGACATATCTCCTGTGGTTCGGACCCTTCGTGGTGCTGGCGCTGGGAGCGCTGGGCGCCGCGCTCTACCTCCGCCGCTCGCGCAGAGCGCCGCAGCAAGCGCCCGCGCCCCTCAGCCCCGACGAGCAGCGCCGGCTCCAGAAGCTCCTCGTCGAAGATCAGGGCTGATGGTCATCTGGCTCATCTTCGCGGTGCTGGCCGCGGTGGTCGTGGGATTGGTGATCTGGCCGCTGGCGGCGGCTCGCGGCCGGGCTCCCGCGCGCGCGGCTTATGACCGCGCCGTCTATCGCGACCAGCTCAAGGAGATCGCCCGCGACGGGGATCGCGGCTTGCTGACACCGGGCGAGGCCGCGTCCGCCCGCATCGAGATCGAGCGGCGGCTGCTCGCCGCCGGCGAAGAGCCGGCAACCGGACTCCGCGCGTCGGCGAAGTCCACCACGGCGCCGCTGATGCTGACGATGGTGCTGGCGGTTCTGGTGCCGCTCGCGGCGGTCGCCATCTACCTCGTGCATGGCGCGCCGCGGATTCCGGATCAACCTTATGAGGCGCGATCGGCGGAGCGAGCGCTCACGGATGCGCACGGCGCGCTCGATCTCGACAAGACCGTGGCCGCGCTGCAAGAGCGCCTCAAGGCGGAGCCCGGGAGCGCCGAGGGCTGGCTCCTGCTCGCGCGCACACAGGCCGCGCGCGGACGTTGGCGAGAGAGCGCCGAGGCCTATCGCGAGGCAATGCCGCTCACCCAAGAGCGGCCCGATGTGGCCGCGGCCCATGCCGAGATGCTGGTGATGGCGGCCAATGGCGTCGTGACGCCGGCGGCGCGAGAGGCCCTCGCCAAGATAGTGGCGAGCGATCCCAAGAACCCCTCCGCGCGGTATTACCTGGCGCTCGCGGACGCCCAGGCCGGCAACGCCCAAGGCGCGATCGACGCCTGGCAGGCGCTGCTGGCGGAGGCACGGGCGGACGCGCCCTGGGCCCAGACGGTGCGGCAGCGCATTGCGGACACCGCGAAAGCCGCGGGTCTGTCGGTGCCGGCGCCGCCCGCCGCGCAGACATCGCCGGGACCGAGCTCCGACGACGTCGCGGCGGCGGCGCAGCTCACCCCCGAGCAGCGCAACGAGATGATCCGCGGCATGGTCGACCGGCTCGCGGCGCGTCTCAAGGAAACGCCGGACGATCTCCAGGGCTGGTTGCGCCTGGGCCGCGCCTACGAGGTCCTGAAGGAGCCCGAGAGAGCCGCCGACGCCTATGCCCAGGCGGCGACGCTCAAGCCCGAGGATCCCGCGATCCTCGCGCGCGAGCTCGACGCGCTGATGGCCGATCGTCCGCCCACCGAGCCGATGCCCGCGACGGCGCTTACGGTGCTCAAGCGCTTGCAGACGCTCGACGCCAATGACCCGAGCGCGCTCTGGTACCTGGGCCTCGCCGCCGCTCAGGCGCACGAGATCGACGAGGCGAAGGCCTATTGGCAGAGGCTGCTCACGGTGCTGCCGGCCGACAGCGACGAGCACAAGATGGTGTTGGACGCGCTGGCAGCGCTCTCGAATTAGGGCAGGAACTCATAAACGCCGGAAGCCCCGTCCGCACTTCCGCAGTCGGCAGTGAAGCGCACATGGCGCGAAGGCTCCCATTCTTCGCATTTTGAACCGGTGCGGACATTCGCAGTGTGCTGGTGCTTTCACCGCGAGACCGTGAACACAGGCCGCTTGCACGGCGGGGTAAAGCACGATTCCAATTTCGTTGGCGACGCTCGCCGACACCGTCATATGCCCCTTCCGGCCGAAACTTTGACCCGTGGGGCAATTGAAAAGAGAGCCGGGTGGCGCAGCTTACCAATGACCGGAGACATCGACACCCTGCTCGATTAGCGGCTTATTGCGACCCTTGGGTGCTCGGGCCGGATACCCGCACTACCTGCGGGCGCAGTAGTACGGCAGCTTGATCGGAGTTGAGGATGACAAATGACCGAGCCCACATGAGTTCGTCCACCCGCGCGACGACGCCTGAGGCGGTTTCGGTGAGCCTGACCGTCAACGAGGCACATCACGCGCTCATGCTCGATCCGCGCACGACGCTCCTTGACCTGCTGCGCGAGCATCTGGGCCTGACGGGAACGAAAAAAGGCTGCGATCAGGGCCAGTGCGGCGCCTGCACCGTGCTCATTGACGGGCGGCGCGTCAATTCGTGCTTGACCTTGGCGGTCATGTACGACGGCGCGCAGATCACCACGATCGAGGGCCTCGCAACGGACGGAGCTTTGCATCCGCTGCAGCAGGCGTTCATCGATCATGACGCTTTCCAATGCGGCTATTGCACGCCGGGACAAATCTGCTCGGCGGCCGGGCTGATCGCGGAGGGCCGGGCAAAAACCGCGGAGGACATCCGCGAACTCATGAGCGGCAATATCTGCCGCTGCGGCGCCTACACCAACATCGTGGCGGCGATCCAGGAAGTCATGGGGCGATCATGATTGACTTCCAATATGCTCGCGCGGACGACCTTGAGGAAGCGTTGCAGCTTATCGCCAATGAGTCTGGCGCAAAATTTGTTGCCGGCGGCACCAATCTGATTGATTTGATGAAGATGGAGGTCGAGCGGCCG